>NZ_JBQKDN010000019.1:0-41574 GCF_052121815.1 Collinsella sp. LCP19S3_B6 | reverse complement strand
CCGATACAATACGGAGAGGCGCAGCGATGCGCTCGGCGGCCGCACGCCGGCCGAGTTCCGCGCCGCGCTGGGAAGGGCCGCGTAACGGTCCAAGAAATCGTCCGCAGTCCCGTTTCGGAGTGGGATGCAGTTTCCCCAGGAGCCCCCATCGGGAAACTGCATCCCGGAATTCGCCTGAATAGTGGGGTGCGGTTTCCGAAAGGGTGCCGTCTGGGAAACCGTGTCCCGGAATCCCCTCCCGCGCCTGGTTGTTCCGCATCGCATCTATTGGGCAAAGCGATCTGTCCCCATTGCAACAATCTGTTGATTGAACGTCGCTGTATGTTCGCGCTATCATGCATGGTTAAAATTGGTTAGCCATGGCAAACGGTTAGCAATGGTGAACATAAATGCAACGCCCTGTGGGCGTCGGGGGAGGAACACGGACGTGAAGCTCGATACACTCGAGATTGGAAAGGACGCCGTTGTCGCATCGGTGGCATCGGACGACCAGGCACTCCGACAGCATATTTTGGACATGGGCTTAACGCCGGGCACCGAAGTCACCATGATGAAGTACGCCCCCATGGGCGACCCGCTCGAGATTCGCCTGCGTGGCTACGAGTTGACGCTGCGCAAAGACGATGCTGCCCGCATTGAGCTCGTGGGTATTCACGACACCGATACGAGCCCGCGCGTTAACGCCGCAATCGGCACGACGGAGCACCCGGCGCTCGGTGAGGGGACGTATTCGCCCCGCGCGGCAAAAACGGCCGTGCCCGAGGGCGCGCCGCTGCACTTTGCCCTCGCCGGCAACCAAAATTGCGGCAAGACCACGCTGTTCAACCAGCTGACGGGTTCCAACCAACATGTTGGTAACTTTCCCGGTGTGACGGTCGACCGCAAGGACGGTACTGTCCGTAACCACCCCGAGGCGAGCGTTACCGACCTGCCCGGTATTTATTCGTTGTCGCCGTACACGGGCGAGGAGATTGTCAGCCGTCAATTCATCCTTGACGAGCATCCCGACGCCATCATCGACATCATCGATGCCACCAATATCGAGCGCAACCTCTACCTGACGCTGCAGCTTATGGAACTCGACTGCCCCATGGTCATCGCGCTCAACATGATGGACGAGGTGACGGCCAACGGCGGCGCCGTGGACGTCAACCTGCTCGAGAGCCTGTTAGGCGTGCCTGTTGTCCCCATTAGCGCTGCCCGCAACGAGGGTATCGGCGAGCTGGTGGATCACGCTCTGCATGTGGCGCGGTTCCGCGAGCGCCCGGGTCGCCTGGACTTCTGCGCGCCCGATGGCCCGGACGGCGGTGCGCTGCATCGCTGCATCCACGGCATTGCCAACCTGATCGAGGACCATGCCGTGACGGCCCGCATTCCGGTGCGTTTTGCGGCGACCAAGCTGGTTGAGGGCGACGAGCTGGTGACCGAGGCACTTCACCTGGATCGCAACGAACTTGACGCTATCGAGCACATCATTACCCAGATGGAGGGCGAGGCTGGCACCGACCGCCTGTCCGCGCTGGCCGATATGCGCTTTAGCTTTATCGGCGACGTGTGCGGGCGCTGCGTGGTGAAGCCGCACGAGAGCCGCGAGCACGTGCGCTCCGTTAAGATCGACCGCATCCTGACGGGTCGCTACACGGCCATCCCGGCGTTTCTGGTGATCATGGGCCTCGTCTTTTGGCTGACGTTTGGCGTGATCGGCGCGGCGTTGCAGGGACTTATGGAGGACGGCATCGCTGTCATCATCGCCTCGGCCAATGCGGGTCTCAAGGCGTTCGGAACCAACGACGTGGTGCGCTCGCTGGCTGTCGACGGCGTGCTTACGGGCGTGGGCAGCGTGCTGACCTTCCTGCCGATTATCGTCGTGCTCTTCTTGTTCCTCTCCATTCTGGAAGACTCCGGCTACATGGCGCGCGTGGCCTTTGTCATGGATAAGGTGCTGCGTCGCTTTGGCCTGTCGGGCCGCAGCTTTGTGCCCATGCTCGTCGGTTTTGGCTGCACCGTGCCGGCTATCATGTCGACCCGTACACTTCCATCCGAGCATGATCGCAAGATGACGGTCATGCTCACGCCGTTCATGAGCTGCTCGGCCAAGTTGCCGGTTTACGGCTTGCTGTGCGGAGCATTCTTCCCGCAGGCGACGGTCCCAGCCATGGTCTCGCTCTATCTGATTGGCATTGCGGTCGGTTGCATCGCGGCTTTGGTGCTCAACCGCACGGCATTTAAGGGCGACCCGGTGCCGTTTATCATGGAGCTACCCAATTACCGCCTGCCGAGCATCAAGACGACGGTGATGCTGGCGTGGGATAAGGCCAAGGACTTTATTACCAAGGCCTTTACCATCATCTTTGCCGCCACCGTGGTCATCTGGTTCCTCCAGACGTTTGACATCCGCTTTAATGTGGTCGCCGATCAGTCGCAGAGTCTACTTGCCGGTCTGGGTAGCATCTTCGCGCCGGCGTTGGCGCCGCTTGGCTTTGGCGACTGGCGTGCATCCACGGCGCTCGTCACCGGACTTATCGCCAAGGAGAGCGTCATCTCGACCCTCACCGTGCTTTTGGATGCAACGTCACCCGCGGCGCTGTCGACCATGTTTTCGCCGTTTACCGCCTACGTGTTCTTGGTCTTTACGCTGCTGTACCCGCCCTGCGTGGCGGCAATCGGTGCCGTCAAGAGCGAGTTGGGCGCGCGCTATGCCGTTGCCGTGTTTGCGTTTCAGGTGATGGTCGCCTGGATTGTGGCGTTTGTCGTGCATTCGGCGGGCATATTGCTGGGGTTGGCTTAGCTATTTATTGACGGCGCAACCTCTGTGTATTGAGTTGATTGCGGCCCCGCATCTGTACTGACGGATGCGGGGCCGTTGCTATATAATCGCCCACCGCCCAAGACAATCGGAGAGGTTTCCTACATGACTCAGGCAAGACAAGATGGCATCTCGCTCAAGCAGTGGCTCCCGCTTATCGGGCTCGCCTGCTGCGCGTTCGTGTTCAACACATCGGAGTTCATGCCCATCGGCCTTCTGACTGATATTGCCGTATCGTTCTCGCTCACCGAGGCCCAGGCAGGCATCATGATTTCGGTCTACGCCTGGGGCGTCATGCTGCTGTCGCTGCCGCTTATGGTGTTTGCCTCGCGCTTTGAGTTCAAGCGTATGCTGCTCGGCGTGCTCGCCGTGTTCTCTCTGGGTCAGTTCCTGTCCGCCGTGGCGCCCACCTATCCTATTTTGGTCTGTGCACGCCTGGTGGTCGCTTGCGCACATGCCGTGTTCTGGTCGGTCGCCTCGATTATGGCCTCGCGCCTGGTCGACACCCGTCACGGGGCGCTCGCCATCAGCATGATCGCCACGGGCTCGTCCATCGCGCAGATCTTTGGCCTGCCGATCGGCCGCGCCATCGGCCTGGCCGTGGGCTGGCGCATGACATTCGCTGTGGTCGGGGCCTTTTCTGCCGCCGCGGTGGTGTACCAGGCAGCGGTGTTCCCGGCCATGCCGGCGGGCGAGCGCTTTGCCGTTAAACAGCTGCCCGAGCTGCTCAAGAACCCGTTCCTCATCGCGCTCTACGCGGTCACGGTTTTTATGGCGACCGGCTATTACGCAGGCTACAGCTATATCGAGCCCTTCCTGGCGCAGGTCGCGCACGTCGACGCGGGCGCCATTACCATGACGCTGACGGCGTTTGGCTGCTCCGGTCTGGTGGGCAGCTGGCTGTTTGGCCGCCTGTTCGACGGGCATCGCTTCCCGTTTTTGGCTATCACGCTCTCCGGCGTGCCAGCGGCCCTGCTGCTCATAGGTTCGGCCGCATCGTCGCTCGCAGCAGTGCTTGCCGTCTGCGTGCTGTGGGGCTGCTGCGCCACGGCCTTTAACGTGGCATTCCAGGCCGAGCTTATCAAGTACACGCCCGCGGATTCGTCGGCTGTCGCCATGTCGATCTTCTCGGGCCTGTTTAATCTGGGTATCGGCACGGGCACCGCGATCGGCGGCGCCGTGGTTTCGGGCCCCGGTATCGCCTGGATCGGCTTTGTGGGCGGGGCGATTGCCGTCGTGGGCGTCATCCTCGCCATCACGGTGATGTTCCCGGCCATACGCCGCGCAAAGCCCGTCGCCTAATCACGTTTCCTCATCAGTTGCGGTGGAATAGTTCCTGTTTAAGGCCCCTGAAGGCCCAAGCAGGAACTATTTCACCGCAACTTATTTTGGGGAAGAGGATGCAAGCCGGGCATACAATGGATGTCGTTGTGTTGAGCTTACCGGGAGGCTGCTATGTGGGCATACGAGACGACGTTCTATCAAATCTATCCGCTGGGCTTTTGTGGAGCTCCGCGCGAAAACGCCGCGCCCGTTGCCGAGGATGAGCTTGCCCAGGCTGCCAACGACGCGCCCAACCCCGATGCCCCCATCATGAAAATCGCCCAATGGGCCGACTACCTGCAGGAACTCGGTATTGGCGCTGTGCTCATCAACCCACCGCTCGAGTCCGATAGCCATGGCTACGACACGCGCAGCCTGCGCCACATCGACCGTCGCCTGGGTGGGGACGCCGACTTTGCCGCCGTGTGCGAGACGCTGCATGCCCACGGCATCCGCGTGGTGCTCGACGCCGTCTTCAACCACGTCGGTCGCGGCTTTTGGGCCTTCCGCGATGTGCAGGAGCGCAAGTGGGACTCGCCCTACAAGGACTGGTTCCACATCAGCTTTGACGGCGACTCGTGCTACGGCGACGGCTTTTGGTACGAGGGCTGGGAAGGCCATTTTGAGCTCGTGAAGCTTAACCTGCAAAACCCCGCCGTGGTCGATTACCTGCTCGAGTCCGTGCGCCGTTGGGCCGATGTCTATGGCGTCGACGGTCTGCGCCTGGACGTCGCCTATATGCTCGACCGCGACTTTATGCGCCGCCTGCACGCCTTTGCCCGTGAGCTCAAACCCGATTTTGTGCTGATCGGCGAGACGCTCCACGGCGACTACAACCAGATCGTCAACGACGAGATGCTCGACTCCTGCACCAACTACGAGTGTTACAAGGGACTGTACTCCAGCTTTAACTCGATCAACATGTTCGAGATCGCCCACTCGCTGCACCGTCAGTTTGGCGGCGACCCGTGGTGCATCTACCGCGGCAAGCACCTGCTGTCGTTTGTCGACAACCACGATGTGCCGCGCCTGGCGAGCATCCTTACCGACAAGTCGTGCCTGCGTCCCGCCTACGGCATGCTCTTTGGCATGCCGGGCATCCCGTGCATCTACTATGGCAGCGAGTGGGGAATTGCTGGCGAAAAGGGCGGCCCCGATGGCGACTGGGCGCTGCGCCCTGCGCTCGATGAGCCTGTGCCCAACGAGCTGACGGCCTTCATCACACAGCTTGCGCACCTGCGCTCGGCCGACGACGCGGCGGCACGCGCTCTCAGCTACGGTGCCTATCGCAACGTGGTGATCCAGAACAAGCAGCTGCTGTTCGAGCGCGCCTGCGACGACGCGACGGTGCTCGTGGCGGTCAATGCCGTGAACGAGCCTTATACCTTTGGAGCCGGCGAACTCAACGGCTCCTTCGTCGACCTACTTGCCGACGATGCACCCACGGTCGAGCTGACGGGTGCGCTTGAACTTGCGCCCTACGAGGTGCGCTATCTGTTGAGGGCCTAGGTCATGGCGGTGTCAGACGAGGGCTATCAACATATTGAGCATGGGTTTGAACCCGTGTTTGACCAGCACTCGCGCGTTTTGGTGCTCGGGTCGTTTCCCTCGGTGCTTTCGCGCGCCAATGCCTTTTATTACGGCAACCCTCAGAATCGCTTTTGGCGTGTGATGGCCGCGTGCCTTGGTGTGCCTGTACCACCCAACGAGGGCGACCCTTTGGTGGGCGGCGAGCCCGCGACGCTCGACGCCTCTATTGCCGCCAAGCGATCCATGCTGTTGAACGGTGGTGTGGCCCTGTGGGATGTGGTCGAGAGCTGCGACATTAAGGGGTCGAGCGACGCGAGCATCAAAAACGTTGTGCCGGCATATATCGAACGCATCACTGGAGCTGCGCCCATCGAGCGGGTGGTATGCAACGGAGGTACGGCGGGGCGCCTCTATAAGCGCTATCTACAGGAGCGGACGGGTCTGTCCGCTGTCGTATTGCCGTCAACTAGTCCCGCTAACGCGGCCTGGCGCCTGGAGCGGCTTGTCGAGCGCTGGCGCGAGGCAGTTGACTGGACCGCACGGTAATCTAGATCCTTGATTGAGCATGGGCGCCGAGGCGTTTGATGATGGCATGCCAGATTGGTGCGGGCACGGCGGGCTTGACGCGCACCATGCCGTCGACATCGACACTATCGGCATCGCCGCCACCAAGCAGCTGCGCATGCTCTATGGAGCAGCCCATGCGCACGGCGCCTACAAGCTTATCCATCGCTTCGGAAAATGGCCGGCGTAAGAGACCCATACGCGGGGAGTGGCGAAGCGCCGCAATACCGCTGCCGGCGCAGATGACAACGCCACCGCACCATGGCAGGTCACGTAGACGACAGGCCCGGCGCAGCCGCATGGCGGTTTCGTGTGCCCGTTCGGCGTCCTCGGACCCAGCAAGAACGACGGCGTAGACGCGTATTTCCGCGATTCCAAGACGATCGAGTATCTGCTCGACAGCGATTATCGCCTCATCATCAAATGCGTCATCAACAGCGAACACCATGCCATCGACTACACCGGCATCATCCGCCTCCAAATCGACCGAACGGGGGAGCGCGGTGCCGGAAAGCTGAGCATAGGCGGCGATGGCATCCTGCAGGTCCCAAAGCAAAAACTCAAGATCGGCGCTCTCGGGAATACTGATATATGCAATGGTTTGCAGCGTTTTTGGTACATCGCCGCGCGCGGTCGTCTCCATGCCGCCTCCTTTCCGGTTGGTTTCCGTTTAGGTTACACCGTCTGGTGGCGCGCGGGCGCGCTATCCTAGTGCAACCCTTACGAAAGGAATGCCATGCGACTGCCCATGAACACCTCGCTTGCCACGCTTAAGCCCTCCGGCATTCGCCGGATCAACGCGCTCGCCGCCCAGCACCCGGGGTGCATTGCGCTCGCGCTTGGCGAGCCCGATTTTCCCACGCCCGATGTGATTAGCGCCGAGGTGACCGCTGCGCTGGGCCGTGGTGACACGCACTATCCGCCCAACAACGGCCGTCCCGCCCTGCGCGAGGCGCTGTCTACCTACATGGGAGACGCGGGCCTTACGTTTTCGGCCGACGAGGTCATCCTGACCGACGGCGCGACCGAGGCCCTGTCGGCAACATTTATGGCCATGCTCAACCCCGGCGACGAGGTTATTATCCCCACGCCGGCCTTTGGCCTGTACGAGAGCATCGTCGTGGCCAACCACGCCAAAGCGGTCTTTTTGGATACGGAGCCCGCGCAATTTCAGATTGACGAGGACGCGCTTCGCGCCTGCGTGACGCCGGCGACTAAGGCCATCGTCATCTGCACGCCCAACAATCCTACGGGCTGTATCCTCGACGCGGCATCGCTCGACGCCGTGGCACACGTGGCAGAGCAAGCGGGCATCTACGTAATCTGCGACGACGTATATAACCGCCTGGTCTATGTGGATGGCTATGAGCGCTTTGCCCAGCGCCACCCGGAGCTACGCGAGCAGACGGTGGTCATCGAGAGCTTCTCCAAGCCATGGGCTATGACCGGCTGGCGCTTGGGCTGGCTCGCAGCTGCAGCCCCCGTCATCGCCGAGATCGCAAAAGCTCACCAATACCTAGTATCGAGCGCCGTCTCCTTTGAGATGGACGCCGCGGCCCGAGCCCTGACCGTCGATCCAACCCCCATGCTCAAAGTCTACCGAGCCCGCCGCGAACGCGTGCTCGCAGCCTTAGACACCATGGGCCTCGACGTAGTGGAACCAGCCGGCGCCTTCTACGCTTTCCCCAGCATCAAACAATTCGGCCTAACAAGCGAAGACTTCTGCATCAAAGCCATCAAAGAAGCCAACGTAGCCCTAGTCCCCGGAGACTGCTTCGGCACCGAAGGCCACATCCGCTTAAGCTACTGCGTCTCCGACCAAGATCTGGACGAAGGCCTCCGCCGCCTGTCCACCTTCATTTCGACTTTGTAGTCCTCAGGGATGCAACACATCAGCCCACCGACATAAGGATTGTGAGTGGGGCGCGTCGGCCAACGGCAACCCTGGCTGCCCCAAAGTCAACACAGGTCGCGCCGCCAAAGGCCAGGCGCAAGCTTTTCGTAGATTCCGCACGAGCCGAAGAGCACTAAATGTGCTTTCCGAGCGAGCCCAGGACCTGACCGAGCGGAAACCTTGCGCCTGGCCTTCGGCGGAGCGTGCCGGATGGTGGAATTGTGTGCAGCCCGGTTTTCCGTTGACCGACGTCGGGGTCCCCGCCATAATACTTTCGGTTCACGCACGAATCCGCTGCCAGAGACAGCCGGTGCAAACGGGCATTGCCCGCGAGCTCAATGGGATATCCCGCCAGCCGAGGTGGTCGAGTAGATATGTCTTCTCGCCCCCGTCGCTCATGCAGCGCGGGGGCTTTCTTTTTGGACATGCCCCCGTCACGTCCTTGTGGCGGACCGTGCCCGGAAAGAATTCGAGGAGGTGTAATTCATGCCCCAGCAGTACAAAATCGACAAGGTTGCAGAGATCGAGTCCCGTATCGCCGAGAATGCCGGTCTGTTCGTCGTCAACTACAACGGTCTGACGGTTAAGCAGGCTCAGGAGCTGCGTCATCAGCTTCGCGAGTGCGGCGCCGAGATGAAGGTCTACAAGAACAACCTGGTCAAGATCGCTCTCAAGAACCAGGAGCAGCCCGAGCTCGACGAGATCCTCGCCGGCCCCGTCGCTTATGTGTTCTACGAGACCGAGCCGGTCGAGGCCGCTAAGACCCTTAAGGACTTCTCCGCTAAGTCCAAGGGCGTCCTTGAGATCAAGGGCGGTATCTCCGACGGCAAGGCCGTTTCCGCTGATGATGTTAAGGCTATCGCCGAGCTGCCCACCAAGGACCAGCTTCTCGGCCAGATTGCCGGTCTCATCTCCGGTTTCGCTCGCGACATCGCTGTCTGCGTCAACGGCGTTTCCTCTGGTCTCGCTCGTTCGATTCAGCAGGTCTCCGAGCAGAAGGCAGCCTAGTCGCTGTTTTCACCCGCGGCGGCAACGCCGCACCCCCTGGCGCATTCGCGCCGTGTTTTAACTGATCTCCGTGCACAGACACGGAAACCGAAAGGACTTAGAAATGGCTAAGCTTACCACCGATGAGATCATCGATGCTCTTAAGGAAATGACCCTTCTCGAGGCTTCCGAGCTCGTTAAGGCTATCGAGGACACCTTCGGCGTTTCCGCCGCTGCTCCTGCCGCTGTTGTCGCCGCTCCCGCTGCTGGCGCCGCTGAGGCCGAGGAGAAGACCGAGTTTGACGTCGTGCTCGAGGGCTTCGGCGACAACAAGATCCAGGTCATCAAGGCCGTCCGTGAGCTCACCAACCTTGGCCTGAAGGAGGCCAAGGAGGTCGTCGAGAGCGCTCCCAAGGCTGTTCTCGAGGGTGCCAAGAAGGAGGACGCCGAGGCTGCCAAGGAGAAGCTCGAGGCTGCTGGCGCTGCTGTCACCCTCAAGTAATCAGG
The DNA here is from genome assembly GCF_052121815.1 of Collinsella sp. LCP19S3_B6. Taxonomy (NCBI): domain Bacteria; kingdom Bacillati; phylum Actinomycetota; class Coriobacteriia; order Coriobacteriales; family Coriobacteriaceae; genus Collinsella; species Collinsella sp. LCP19S3_B6. Next base: position 31,963 of record NZ_JBQKDN010000019.1, on the reverse strand, counting down.
CTTTCTCGCCAGATTTCTTTGCAGACGGGGTTCGCATTGCGAGCCCCGTCTTTTTTGTTTTGGCCCCTCATTCCCATTGCTCGGCACGCAGAACACCGCTGTCTTCGCCGTGCCAATCCCGTTACCGCTGGGGCATAAAATTGCACCATTCGAGCAATAATTTGCGTTGACCTGCTGAAGAATTGCGTTTGCCTTACGGCGACGTATGTCTCCGGCGGTAAGATACTTCGGTATCGCAATTTGGTCTGCGGCTGCCGTGCCGCACGCATAGGGCGCATTCTGCGCCTGCGAAAGGATCCTTGAATAACATGAAGGCAATCATCCCCGCCGCCGGCCTTGGCACGCGTTTTCTGCCTGGCACTAAGTGCACGCCCAAAGAGATGCTGCCGGTGCTCGACAAGCCGGTCATTCAGTATGTCGTTGAGGAGGCACTCGACCCCGAGGAGGTCGACGACGCCATCATCGTTACCTCTCCCGGTAAGCCCGAGCTGCTGAGCTACTTCCAGCCCGACCGTTCGCTCGAGAACCTGCTGCGCGAGCGCGGCAAGAACGCCTATGCCGATGCCGTCGCCCACGCTGGCGGTATGCCGGTCGACTTCCGCTATCAGTACGAGCCCAAGGGTCTCGGCCATGCCATTCGCTCGGCGGCCGATGCTGTGGCGGGGGAGAACTTCCTGGTTCTTCTGGGCGACTATGTTGTGCCCAACCATGACATTTGCGACAAGATGCTTGCCGTCTCCAAGGAGCATGGCGGCGCTTCGGTTATCGCTGTTGCCGCGTGTGCTCCCGAGGAGGTCAGCCGCTATGGCGTTATCGCCGGCGAGCGCGTGGGCTCCCTCGAGGGCGCTGAGGGCGTTGGCGATGCCGAGCCGGGCGCCGTGTGGCGTATCGGCGGCTTGGTGGAGAAGCCTGCTCCCGAGGCTGCGCCTTCTAACCTTTACATCGTCGGACGCTATCTGCTGAGCCCGCTGGTCATGGAGCTGCTTGCCGACCAGCAGGCCGGCAAGGGCGGCGAGATCCAGCTGACCGACGCCATGGCCCGTTCGCTCGACCGCGAGGCCATGTACGCCGTCGTCATCGACCCTCTGTCGGGCTACGACACCGGCACGCCTTCTGGCTGGATGGCCACCAACGCCCTTATGGCCGCAAGCGATCCTCGCTTTGCCGATGCCTTCTGGGATGCCATCGACGAGCGCGGCGGCTTGATGCGCAAGTAAACAGCGCTTACGGGTGCGGACTTCGGTCTGCACCCGTTTTTTTGCGAACTGCCGTTTAGCTCCGGAAAGTGCGACCCACAATTTGATCGAATTCTGGGATGCGCTTTCCGGCTGAGGACCCTAGCGGAAAGCGCATCCCAGAATATCGGCTCAGGACGGGATACAGTTTCCCAAACAGGGCTCAATCGGAAACTACGACCCAGTTTGAGGCCTCAAAACGGGACGCAGTTTCCGCCCGATCAGCCTTCGCCGCCATTCCGCCATTCAGCGACGCGCATCAGCAACTCTGTTCACAGAAAATATATGAACAGGTGTTCGATGCATACCAATCTACCTGCGCATTTTCTGTCGAAAAACTTTGCTACTCCAAAAACTCAATCGCGTCAAGGCTTTTCTTGCCCAACGGTCGGTACCTGATAAACTATTAGGTTGCGATAACTGGCGAAGCTATGCCTCGCCAACCCACCGAGCATTTCCGTGAAGGAGGAAAAACCTGGTGACCTACGCATACACTGCCACTGAGCGCAAGCGCGTCAGCTTCGGGAAAATCCCGGAGGCCATGGAGCTCCCCAACCTTATCTCTGTTCAAAGGGAATCCTTTGAGCGTTTTAAGGACGAGGGCCTTCGTGAGGCGTTTAAGGAATCCAGCCCCATCCAGAGCCAGAACCATGTTCTCGAGGTTACCTTCGGCGAGCATCAGTTTGGCGACCCCGCGCACACCGTCGAGGAGTGCCGCGAGAAGGATATGACCTATCAGGCTCCGCTTTTGACCGACGTCCGTCTCACCAACAAGGAGACCGGCGAGATCAAGGAGCAGCTCGTCTTTATGGGCGACTTCCCCATGATGACCGATCAGGGCACCTTCATCATCAACGGTACCGAGCGTATCGTCGTCTCGCAGCTCGTCCGTTCCCCGGGCGTGTACTTCAGCTCCGAGATGGATTCGGGCAAGCAGATCTACAAGGCTCAGATCATCCCGTCCCGCGGTGCCTGGCTTGAGTTTGAGGTCGACAAGCGCGACCAGCTCATGGTCTCCATCGACCGTAAGCGCAAGCAGAGCGCCACGATGTTCCTGCGCGCCCTTGGTATCGCCGTCACCAACGACGACATCATCGAGCTGCTCGGCAACTCCGATGTGATCAAGCGCACCCTCGAGCGCGATACCGCCCTTACCCGCGAGGATGCTCTTATCGAGATCTACCGTCGCCTGCGCCCGGGCGAGCCTCCCACCGTGGATGCTTCCCGCAGTCTGCTCGAGGGCCTGCTCTTCAACCCGCAGCGCTACGACCTGGCCCGCGTCGGTCGCTACAAGGTCAACAAGAAGCTCAACCTCACCACCGAGGAAGAGGTCACGGTGCTCACCGACGAGGATATCGTCGCTACGCTACGCTACCTGCTGTCCCTCGCTGCCGGCGAGCAGGGCTTCAAGGTTGACGACATCGACCACTTTGGCAACCGCCGTATCCGCACCGTCGGCGAGCTCGTCGCCAACCAGTTCCGTATCGGCATGAGCCGTATGGAGCGCGTCGTCCGTGAGCGCATGAGCTCCCAGGACATCGACGAGATTACCCCGCAGTCGCTCATCAACATCCGCCCGATCGTGGCCTCCATCAAGGAGTTCTTCGGTTCCTCGCAGCTCTCGCAGTTCATGGACCAGGCGAACCCCCTGACCGGTCTGACCCACAAGCGCCGTCTGTCCGCACTCGGCCCTGGCGGTCTTGCCGGCCACAAGTCGGGCTCCAGCCGCCGCACCAACGTGCCGACGGCCGTCCGCGACGTTCACAACTCGCACTACAGCCGCATGTGCCCGATCGAGACCCCCGAAGGCCCCAACATCGGCCTGATCGGCTCGCTTGCCCTCTACGCCCGCGTCAACGAGTATGGCTTCATCGAGGCCCCGTTCCGCCGCGTCGAGAACGGCGTTGCCACCGACCAGATCGACTGGATGACCGCTGACGAGGAAGAGAAGCACGTTATCGCGCCGGCCAACACGCCGCTCGATCCCAAGACCAACGAGTTCATCACGACCGATGCCGAGGGCAAGATCGTCCGTCCGCATTCCGTGATCGCCCGTACCCGCGACTTCGACGGCTCCTTCGGCGCTCCCGCCGACGTGCCCGTCGAGGACGTCGACTACATGGACGTCTCGCCGCGCCAGATGCTCTCCGTCGCAGCCACGCTGATCCCGTTCCTCGAGCACGACGACGCTAAGCGTACGCTCATGGGCGCCAACATGCAGCGTCAGGCCGTGCCGCTGGTTCACCCCGCCGCTCCCTATGTCGGTACCGGCATGGAGCGCCGCGCCGCCCTGGACTCTGGTGAGGTCACCCTGGCCAAGAACGCCGGCGAGGTCATCTTTGCCGACGCCTCCAAGATTATCGTCAAGCATGCCGGCGGCATGGACGAGTATCACCTGGCCAAGTACCAGCGCTCCAACCAGTCCACCTGCATCAACCACCGCCCGCTCGTGCGCGTCGGCGACACCGTTGAGCAGGGTGAGCCTCTGGCCGACGGTCCTTCGACCGATCACGGCGAGCTCGCACTGGGCCAGAACCTCACCGTGGCCTACATGCCGTGGGAAGGCTTCAACTACGAGGACGGTATCGTCGTGTCCGAGCGCCTGGTGGCCGAGGACCTGCTGACGACCATCAACATCACCCGTCACGAGATCGACGCCCGCGATACCAAGCTCGGCCCCGAGGAGATCACTCGCGAGATCCCGAACCTCTCCGAGGACATGCTTGCCAACCTCGACGAGGACGGCATCATCCGCATCGGCGCTGAGGTCGGCCCTGGCGACATCCTGGTCGGCAAGGTTACCCCTAAGGGCGAGAGCGCTCTGACTGCCGAGGAGCGCCTGCTGCGCGCCATCTTCGGTGCCAAGGCTCATGACGTTCGCGACACTTCCCTTAAGATGCCTCACGGCGCTTACGGCCGCGTCATCGACGTCGTCCGCTTTAGCCGCGAGAACGGCGACGACCTGGCCCCCGGCGTCAACGAGCAGGTGCGCGTCTACGTCGCCCAGCGTCGTAAGATCCAGCAGGGCGATAAGATTGCCGGCCGCCACGGTAACAAGGGTGTTATCTGTAACGTTCTGCCGGTCGAGGACATGCCCTACATGGCTGACGGTACCCCGATCGACGTTATCCTCAACCCGCTGGGCGTTCCTTCGCGTATGAACGTCGGCCAGCTGCTCGAGTGCCATCTTGGCTGGGCTGCTGCCTGCGGTTGGGATACCGAGGATGCCGATTCCGACAAGTACGTCCCCGGTCCGTTCTTTACCGCGACGCCCGTCTTCGACGGCGCCAAGGAGGACGAGATCGCCGAGGTCATCCGTCGTGCCAACAAGAATATGCTCAACAAGGCCACCGCTGCCTTTGGCGATCACATGCGCCCCGAGTTTGTCACCCAGCTTGACGAGCGCGGAAAGACCCGCCTGTTTGACGGCCGTACCGGCGAGGAGTTCCGCGAGCCCATTACCGTGGGTACGTCCTACATCCTCAAGCTCGGTCACATGGTCGACGACAAGATCCACGCCCGTTCGACTGGCCCTTACAGCTTGGTTACCCAGCAGCCGCTGGGCGGCAAGGCCCAGTTCGGCGGCCAGCGCTTCGGCGAGATGGAAGTTTGGGCACTGTACGCATACGGTGCTTCCAACGTCCTGCAGGAGATCCTGACCGTCAAGTCCGACGATACCGTGGGCCGCGTCAAGACCTACGAGTCCATCGTCAAGGGCGAGAACGTCCCGGTTCCGGGTATCCCCGAGTCCTTCAAGGTTCTCGTCAAGGAGATCCGTTCCCTCGCACTGGACATCGAGCCCATGCGCGATGCCGACGAGGACGCCTCCGCCCCCGTGACCGCCGAGGAGACCTCTGCCCTCGATGACCTGGCTGCGCTCGCCGGCGTTGACGCCGACGTCGAGGCCCAGGATGCCGAGACCGCCGAGGCACCCGAGGCTGTCGCCGCCACGACCACTGATAAGGAGTAGTTGACTGTGGCAGATTTCGAAGCTACTGAATTTGACTCGGTAAAGATCTCCCTTGCCTCCGCCGACCAGATCCGTTCCTGGTCGCACGGTGAGGTCAAGAAGCCGGAGACCATCAATTACCGTACCCTCAAGCCCGAGAAGGACGGCCTGTTCTGCGAGAAGATCTTCGGTCCCGCCAAGGACTGGGAGTGCTCCTGCGGCAAGTACAAGGGCATCCGCTTTAAGGGCATCGTCTGCGAGCGCTGCGGCGTCGAGGTCACCTCGGCCAAGGTGCGTCGCGACCGCATGGGCCATATCGAGCTCGCCGCTCCCGTGTCCCACATCTGGTACTTCAAGAGCCCCACGAGCTTCCCGATGAGCCGTATGCTCGACATCAAGTCCAAGGACCTCGAGAAGGTTCTGTACTTTGCCAGCTACATCATCACCGAGGTCGACTACGAGGCTCGCGAGGCCGACGCTGACGATCTGCGTGAGGAGCTCGCCGCCGATCTGGAAGAGATCGATGCCGAGTGCGCCCGCCAGATCGAGTCCCTCAAGGAGCAGGGCAACCCCGAGAACTTTGACGAGTTCTCCGACGAGGAGCCGCTGACCCCCGAGGAGATCGCCTCCGGCATCGTCGACATCGAGGAAGAGTGCAAGGACGAGAAGCAGCTCCGCACGGACGCCTTCAACGCCTTCATGAAGCTCACCGAGCGCGACCTCATCTCCGATGAGCCGCTGTTCCGCGAGATGACCCGTTACTACTCCATGTACTTCAAGGGTGGCATGGGTGCCGAGGCCGTCCGCGACCTGCTCGCTGCCATCGACCTCCCCTCCGAGGCCGAGAAGCTCAAGGCCATCATCGCCGACGAGGACTCCCAGAAGCAGAAGCGCGAGAAGGCCGTCAAGCGCCTCGAGGTCGTTGACGCCTTCCTGAAGGGCGGCAACAGCCCCGCGAACATGATTCTGGATGTCATCCCGGTCATTCCGCCCGATCTGCGCCCGATGGTCCAGCTCGACGGCGGCCGCTTCGCCGCGTCCGACCTCAACGACCTGTATCGTCGCGTGATCAACCGTAACAACCGACTCAAGCGCCTGCTCGACCTGGACGCCCCTGCGATCATCGTGAACAACGAGAAGCGCATGCTCCAGGAGTCCGTGGACGCCCTGTTCGACAACGGCCGCCGTGGGCGCCCGGTCTCTGGCCGTGGTGGTCGCCCGCTCAAGTCGCTCGCCGAGGCCCTCAAGGGCAAGCAGGGTCGTTTCCGCCAGAACTTGCTGGGCAAGCGTGTCGACTACTCCGGCCGTTCGGTAATCGTTACCGACCCCAAGCTGCTGCTGCACCAGTGCGGTCTGCCCAAGACCATGGCGCTGGAGCTCTTCAAACCCTTCGTCATGAAGCGCCTGGTCGAGCTTGGCAAGGTCGAGAACATCAAGGGCGCCAAGCGCGCTATCGACCGCGGCGCCACCTTTGTGTGGGACATCCTCGAAGAGGTCATCGACGGTCGTGTCGTGCTGCTCAACCGTGCACCGACCCTGCACCGTCTGTCCATCCAGGCCTTTGAGCCGGTGCTGGTCGAGGGTAAGGCTATCCACCTGCACCCGCTGGTCTGCGCGCCCTTCAACGCCGACTTCGACGGCGACCAGATGTCTGTCCACGTGCCGCTGTCCAGCCAGGCTCAGGCCGAGGCCCGCGTGCTCATGCTCTCTGCGAACAACCTGCGCTCGCCGGCATCCGGCAAGCCGGTCAACATCCCCTCGCAGGACATGATCATTGGTGTGTACTACCTGACCCAGGTCCGCGACGGTCTGCCGGGCGAGAACCACGTGTTCTCGAGCTTCGACGACGCGCTGCACGCCTATGACTGCCGCTCCGAAGTCGACATGCAGGCCAAGATTCAGGTCCGCGTGTCCGCCGAGAACGCCAACGTCATCAACGAGGACGGTACCCGTATCTTCCGCGTCAAGAACGGCAAGAACGAGTTCGTCGACTACGATGTCACCGGTAACAAGACCGCACGCTTCGAGACTTCTATCGGCCGCATCATCTTCAACCGCCAGTGCCTGCCCGAAGACTACGAGTTCATGAACTACAAGATGGTCAAGGGCGATGTGGCCAAGCTGGTTGCCGACTGCTGCGATCGTTACCCCGAGGCCAAGGTCGGCCCGATCCTCGACTCTATCAAGTACTCCGGCTTCCACTACGCTACCCGCGCCGGCCTCACCATCTCGGTGTGGGACGCTCTCATCCCTGCCGAGAAGCAGGAGCTGCTCGACCGCGCCCAGGCCAACGTCGACCAGATCAACGAGTACTTCGAGGAGGGCTTCATCAACGAGACGGAGCGCCACATCGAAGTCGTTAACGAGTGGACCGCTTGTACCGACAAGGTCGCAGCGCTCATGCTCGACATGTTCGACGAGGAGAACCCGCTGTACATGATGGCCGACTCCGGCGCCCGTGGTTCTAAGACCCAGCTGCGTCAGCTCGGCGGCATGCGTGGCCTGATGGCAGATATGTCCGGCGAGACGATCGACCTTCCCATTAAGGCGAACTTCCGCGAGGGCCTGCTGCCGCTCGAGTACTTCATTTCGACCTACGGCGCCCGTAAGGGCCTGGTCGATACCGCATCCCACACCTCGGACTCTGGCTACCTGACCCGTCGTCTGGTCGACGTGGCCCAGGACGTCATCGTCCGCGAGGAGGACTGCGGTACGCACGAGGGCGTCACCTACAACCTCATCATCCCCGGCACCACCGACCTCAACACCGATCTTGTCGGCCGTTGCTTTATTGAGGACGTCGTGGCTCCCGATGGCACCGTGCTCTTTGAGCAGGACGGCTATATCGAGAAGGTCGCCGACATCCAGAAGATGGTCGATGCGGGCCTTAAGAAGGTCAAGCTTCGCGCGCTGCTCACCTGCCGCTCCAAGTACGGCGTGTGCCAGAAGTGCTACGGCTGGGATCTTTCCACCCGTCGTCCGGTCGCCATCGGTACCGCAGTCGGCATTATTGCCGCCCAGTCCATCGGCGAGCCCGGTACGCAGCTTACGATGCGTACCATTCACTCCGGCGGCGTCGCTGGCGTCGACGATATTACGCAGGGTCTGCCTACGGTCAGCCGTATGTTCGATATCGTCGGCAACGTCAACGAGAAGATCCTGGGTCGCGAGGCCGAGCTTGCTCCGTACTCCGGCCACCTCTCGATTAAGCCCGAGAAGTCCGAGTACGTGCTGACGCTCACCGACTCCGAGGATCACACCCGTGTCCTCGACGAGCGTCGCGTCCCCGCTTCGGTGCGCTTTATGCCCGAGATCGAGGACGGCTGCGAGGTCCGCGCCGGCGACCAGATCACCAAGGGCTTCGTCAACTTCCGCAACCTGCGCAAGCTGACCGACATCGAGTCGACGATGCACACCTTCGTCGAGAGCGTCAAGGACGTCTACACCAGCCAGGGCGTCGACCTGAACGACAAGCACATCGAGGTGCTCGCACGTCAGATGCTGCGTCGCGTTCAGATCACCAACCCCGGCGACTCCAAGTACCTGCTTGGTCAGTACGTCGACCGCTACGAGTTCGCCGACGAGGTCGAGCGCGTTGCCCGTCTGGGCGGTCAGGCTCCCGTGGCTGAGCCCGTCATCTTGGGTACGCTCAAGGTTGCGTCCAACATCGACTCCTGGCTGTCGAGCGCTTCGTTCATCCGTACCGCCGGCGTCCTTACCGAGGCTGCTATTGAGGGCAAGGTCGACCACCTGCTCGACCTTAAGTCCAACGTCATCGTCGGTAAGAAGATCCCGGCTGGTACCGGCCTCAAGCCGTACGCTAACGCCAAGCTGACGTATCGCACGGCCGACGGCTACGTGGACATCGATGGTCCGGCTTCGCCCAACGCCAAGTCACTGCCCGAGTGGGCTCCCGTGGAGCTCAAGGACCTGGACGAGCGGCTCCCACAGCAGCTCGACTGGGCCGGCTACGACGAGTTTGGCGGTGCTGACGGTTCGTTCACCCGCAACGGCCACACCATCTCCGCCGAGAAGGCTCGCCTGTACCTGTTCGACGACCTGGGCGTGTCGCAGCGCTGGACCAACAAGTTCAGCGAGGTCGGCATCGAGACGGTCGGCGACCTGGTTGGCAAGTCCGAGGAGGATCTGCTGCGCATCGATGGCATCGGTGCCAAGGCGATCGAGGAGCTCCGTGACGGCCTCGAGGCCCACGACCTGCTCTACATCCTCGAGAACAACGACGACGTTGCCGACGAGGAAGACCTCTCGCAGCTGCTGCAGATGGTCTTTAGCCCCGACGGTCCGGACGACATCCTGCTGGGCACCTCCGCTCCGACGCATCACGCCGATGCCGACGAGGAGCTCCTGGGCGCCCCGATCGACGACAAGAAGGCTTCCGCCAACGGTGCCATCAACGAGGACATGGCTTCCCTCGACGAGCTGCTCAACCAGCTCGTGGACACCGACGACGCCGAAGAGGCCAAGGATAACGACGGGGAGTAATTTCCCAGTACGTTAACCGCCCTTCCAAAGACCCGCTTCCCAACAGGGAAGCGGGTCTTTTTTGTCGAGGAACGTTGCCCTGACGAGCACGTAGGATTTCCGGGACGGGCGGCCCAGGGGTTAAGTTTGTCGCGAGTTCCGCACGAGCCGGAGGCCACTTAATGTGGCCTCCGTGCGAGCCAGGACTGTAGAGCAGCAAACTTAACCCCTGGGCCGCCCGTCCCGGAAATCCGCCCTCGCGCACAGGAGGGGATTCCTTTTGTGTAGGCTTTGCGGAAATGTGGCCATTTTAGGATACGCCCGGCGGCGTGGTCTGTTGACGACACAGCTAACGGCACGTATCCTATCGAACTGCGTGTTTCGTAGGGGGATGCTGACCCCTCGATTCAAGCCGTTGCACTTTACAGAAAGCTGGAATCATTCGAGAAGGAGTACGCTTTGCCTACTATTAACCAGCTGGTTCGCCAGGGCCGTCGTTCCGCGCCCAAGAAGTCCAAGAACGCTGCTCTGCAGCACAACTCCCAGAAGCGCGGCGTGTGCACCCGCGTCTTCACCACGAGCCCCAAGAAGCCGAACTCGGCGCTTCGTAAGGTTGCCCGTGTTCGCCTCGTCAACGGCATCGAAGTTACTGCTTACATTCCGGGTGAGGGCCACAACCTGCAGGAGCACTCCATCGTGCTCGTCCGCGGCGGTCGTGTTCGTGACCTCCCTGGTGTCCGTTATCACGTCATCCGTGGCGCCTACGATGCTGCTCCGGTCCAGAACCGTATGCAGGCCCGTTCCAAGTACGGTGCTAAGCGCCCCAAGGCCAAATAAGCCAGATAACGTTTTGATACTTTCGCCGTGTGCCGCCTAAGCGCCGCACGGTAGACACTTAAGGAGATTTCACATGCCGCGTCGTGCAGCAGCTAATCGTCGTGAGGTTCAGCCTGACGCCGTTTACAACAACCGCCTGGTGACTCAGCTCATCAACAAGGTCCTTCTTGACGGCAAGAAGGCCACCGCTGAGCGCATCGTTTACACCGCTTTCGAGATCGTTGCCGAGAAGTCCGAGGGTGGCGACGCTCTCGCTACCTTCAAGAAGGCTATGGACAACGTCAAGCCCACGCTCGAGGTTAAGCCCAAGCGTGTCGGTGGCGCTACCTATCAGGTCCCGATGGAGGTCAACTCCCGTCGTTCCACCGCTCTGGGCATCCGCTGGATCGTCAACTTCTCCCGCGCTCGCAAGGAGAAGACCATGGCTGAGCGTCTCGCAAACGAGATTCTGGACGCTTCCAACGGCCTGGGCGCTTCCGTCAAGAAGCGTGAGGACGTCTTCAAGATGGCCGAGGCCAACCGCGCGTTCTCTCACTATCGTTGGTAAGTTAAGGTAAGGAACTAATATGGCTAAGGCTAAGCACAAGCTTTCCGATACCCGTAACATCGGCATCATGGCCCACATCGATGCCGGTAAGACCACCACGACCGAGCGTATTCTTTACTACACCGGTAAGACCCACAAGATCGGTGAGGTCCATGAGGGCGCTGCCACCATGGACTGGATGGTTCAGGAGCAGGAGCGCGGCGTAACCATTACCTCCGCTGCTACCACGTGCTTCTGGAACAAGGACGGTAAGGACTACCGCATCCAGATCATCGACACCCCGGGCCACGTTGACTTCACCGCCGAGGTCGAGCGCTGCCTGCGCGTCCTCGATGGCGCTGTCGCCGTCTTCGACGCCGTTGCCGGCGTCCAGCCCCAGTCTGAGACCGTTTGGCGTCAGGCTTCTACCTTCAACGTTCCCCGCATCGCCTTCATCAACAAGTATGACCGCGTGGGCGCTGACTTCTTCAACGCTATCGAGACCATGAAGGATCGTCTCGACGCCAACGCCGTGGCCGCTCAGGTCCCGATGGGCGCCGAGGACAACTTCTGGGGCGTCATCGACCTGGTCACCATGACTGCATGGGACTTCAAGGCCGACGAGAAGGGCATGACCTACCCCGAGCCGATGGATGAGATCCCGGCTGAGTTCGCCGACATCGCTGCCACCAAGCGCGAGGAGCTCCTCGACGCCGCTGCCAGCTTTGACGACGAGCTCATGGAGAAGATCCTCATGGAGGAGGACTTCACCGTCGAGGAGCTCAAGGCTGCTCTGCGCAAGGGCGTTCTGGCCAACGAGCTCAACCTCGTCTTTGTGGGCTCCGCCTACAAGAACAAGGGCGTTCAGGAGCTGCTCGACGCTGTCGTCGACTACCTGCCCAGCCCCCTCGACGTTGAGGCCGTCACCGGTACCGATCCGGAAACCGGCGAGGAGATCGTGCGTCATCCCTCCTTCGACGAGCCCTTCTCCGGCCTGGTCTTCAAGATCATGACCGACCCGTTCGTCGGTAAGCTCACCTACGTCCGCGTTTATTCCGGTCGCGCCGAGTCCGGCTCCTACGTGGTCAACGCCTCCAACGGTCAGCGCGAGCGCCTCGGCCGCATCCTCGAGATGAACGCCGCCGAGCGTATCGACCGTGACGACGCTTGCGCCGGTGACATCGTCGCCTGCGTCGGCTTCAAGAACTCCACCACCGGTGACACCCTGTGCGCCGAGGGCAAGGAGATCGTCCTCGAGAAGATCGAGTTCGCTAAGCCCGTTATCGACGTTGCCATCGAGCCCAAGACCAAGGCCGAGCAGGACAAGATGTCCCTGGCTCTGACCAAGCTCGCCGAGGAGGACCCGACCTTCACGGTGTCCACCAACCACGAGACCGGCCAGACCATCATCGCCGGCATGGGCGAGCTGCACCTCGAGATCATCGTTGACCGCCTGCTCCGTGAGTTCAAGGTTGACGCTAACGTCGGTAAGCCCCAGGTTGCCTACCGCGAGACCGCTGGTCACGACGTCGAGAGGGCTGAGGGCAAGTTCGTCCGTCAGTCCGGCGGTCGCGGTCAGTACGGCCACGCCGTCATCAAGCTCGAGAAGATGGAGGAGGGCTTCGGCTACGAGTTCGTCAACGCTATCGTCGGCGGCGTCGTGCCCAAGGAGTACATCCCGTCCATCGACAAGGGCATCCAGGAGGCCCTGAACACCGGTGTTATCGCCGGCTTCCCGGTCCTCGACGTTAAGGTCACCCTGTTCGACGGTTCTTACCACGAGGTCGACTCCTCCGAGGCCGCCTTCAAGATCGCCGGTTCCATGGCTATCAAGGACGCCCTCAAGAAGTCCGATCCGCAGCTGCTCGAGCCGATCATGGCTGTCGAGGTCGAGACCCCCGAGCAGTACATGGGCGACGTTATGGGCAACCTCTCCGGTCGCCGCGGCAAGATCGAGGGCATGGAGGATCGCAAGAACACCAAGCTCATCCGTGCCAAGGTGCCGCTGGGCGAGATGTTCGGTTACGCTACCGACCTTCGCTCCCAGACCCAGGGCCGTGCATCCTACACGATGCAGTTCGACTCTTATGAGCCTGCGCCCAAGTCCATCGTGGACGAGGTCATGAGCAAGAACGCCTAAGTTCGAGCTCCCTGTTACGTAATCCGCGAGAACATTTCTCGCACTCTTTGGAGGTTTAAGTTGGCTACCCAGAAGATCCGCATTCGCCTCAAGGGCTATGATCACGAGGTCGTCGATCAGTCCGCGAAGCTCATTGTCGAGACCGCTCAGAAGACCGGCGCTCGCGTTTCCGGTCCTGTCCCCCTGCCCACCGAGCGCAACCTCTACACGGTCATCCGCTCGCCGCACAAGGACAAGGACTCCCGTGAGCAGTTCGAGATGCGCACCCACAAGCGCCTCATCGACATCCTCGACCCCACCTCGGGCACCGTTGATTCGCTCATGCGTCTCGACCTCCCCGCTGGCGTCGACATCGACATCAAGCTCTAAGCTTTTTGCTCGATAGTGCGATTTGTTAGGCCGCAGCCCTAAGGGTTGCGGCCTATTTTGTATCGATGGGGTAAAGGGTCTACACTACTGAGCTATTCGACAAACGGGTGTATGAGTAAAACTGTTGGGGGCAGATATAGATGGTCGAGTGGATCGTTCGTCGTGCGCAGGGCGACCGTGCGCGCGTGGGCACGTTGGCGGGCGTGGTGTGTATTCTCGCCAATGTGGCGCTATGCGCTGCGAAGGGTGCAATTGGCGTGCTGTCGGGATCGGTTTCGATTGTGGCGGACGCCATGAACAACCTGTCCGATGCCAGCTCAAACATCGTGAGCGTGCTTGGCTTTAAGCTGGCTGGCAAGCCGGCAGACCCCGAGCATCCTTACGGCCATGGCCGCTACGAGTATCTCTCGGGTCTGGTCGTGGCGGCGCTCGTGCTGCTCATCGGTCTCGAACTGGTGAAGTCCTCGTTTGAGCGTATCGTCCACCCCGAACCCGTCGAGTTCTCGCTTGCCCTGGTGGCAGTCTTGGCGCTTTCGATGGTTGTTAAACTGTGGATGGCGGCCCTCAACCAAAAGCTCGGTGACCGTATTGAGTCTGAGACGCTGCATGCGACCGCGCAGGATTCCAAGAACGATGTCCTTGCTACAGGCGCCGTGTTAGCGTGCGCAATTGTTTCGCAGGTGACGCATATCAATCTTGATGCTTGGGTCGGCCTTGCCGTTGGCGCCTATATTGGCTGGAGCGGTTTTGAGCTCATCCAGGATACGGTGAGCCCGCTTTTGGGTCAGGCGCCCGATCCCAAGCTGGTCGAATATATTCGCGGCAAGATCATGAGCTACCCTGGCGTTTTGGGCGTTCATGACCTAATGGTTCACGACTACGGCCCGGGCAGGAAGTTCGCAAGCGCTCACGCCGAGATGGCGGCCGAGGCCAGCCCGCTGGAAAGTCACGACACGCTCGACAACATTGAACAGGCATTTAGGGACGAAGACGACATGATTGTCACGCTTCACTACGATCCCATCGTGACCGATGACCCCAAGGTGGCGAGCATGCGCTTGCGCATTCACGCCATGGCCCAACAGATCGATAGCCGCCTTTCGATTCATGACCTGCGCTGTGTGCCGGGTCCTACGCACACCAACGTGATCTTTGACTGCGTGCGTCCCTCGGATTTGGGCATGGGGTCCGATGAGCTCAAGCACGCGTTGGCCCAGAGGGTCGAATCGGAATTTCCCAAGTCGATTGCCAAGATTACGATCGACGATGACTACGTAGGGCATACCCACGAGTAGGTCTGCGCCGGCAAAGCACGTTATACAGAAGGGGAGAATATGAAGAGGCTGTATCTGCTCCGCCACGGCCAGACGGAATTCAACGTCAAAAAGCTCGTCCAGGGTCGCTGTGATTCACCGCTTACCGATTTGGGCCGTCAACAGGCCCAAGCGGCAGCCGAATGGCTCAAAGCCCACGGCGTCGTCCCCGACAAAGTGGTCTCATCGCCTTTAGGCCGAGCTATGGACACGGCAAGTCTCGTCGCATGCGAGATCCTCGGTCCGGATGCGGCTGTCGAGCCCTGCGAAGGCATCATCGAGCGCGGCTATGGGACCTTTGAGGAAGGCCCGCACGACGCATTGCCTACCGACGTTTGGGATCCGGGCGAGGATTTGGTCCCCTTCGGAGGAGAAGGAAGCCGCGCGCTGCAAGAACGCATGGTAGACACCCTCACCAATCTCATGGGCGCCGAGGGCATCGAAACCCTTCTAGCAGTAAGCCACGGCAGCGCCAGCCGCCAATTCATCAAGGCTGCAGCTCCAGAGGGCTTCGAGCTCCCAGCAAAACTCCCCAACTGCGCCATTATGATCTTCGATTTCGACGATGCGCGAGAAGAGGACGATACGCCCCAATGCAAGTTCACCTTGCAGCAAATTGTGGATCCCCAACAAAGTCATTAGCCTGAGCGAGCAAGGTTTAGCAGACATCAACGTGGCGTTCCCAGTGTGCGGCGGAGGGGGCGGGCCTGAGACATATTAAGGTTGTCGCGAGTTCCGCACGCAAAGGAAAGCACTAAATGTGCTTTCCGTCTTGCGCAGGACTGTAGAGCAGCAAACTTAATATGTCTCAGGCCCGCCCCCTCCGCCGCACACTGGGAACGTGCCACGCGCTTTACCTGCGTAAACAATGTGAGTGAAATATGAATCTCGATGGATACGCCCGCAGCCGTGTATACTAAACAGCTGTGTGAAACCAGGGGAGTATTCTGGCTGGACAAAATGCCTGCTTAATAGGGTTGTCAGGTAGTCCGGACGCAATACAAGGCTGGGGAGCACGTCGTGTAAGTAGTGGTCCTCTAGGGGCGTACGCTCGGTGGTGTACGCATTGTCCCAAGACCACGCGAGAGTTGGGATCATATCTTGATCAGCATGATTCTCGGCCGCAAGATTGGCATGACCCAGGTTTGGGACGAGAACGACAACGTCGTTCCCGTCACGGTCATCCAGGCTGGCCCCTGCGCTGTCTCGCAGGTTAAAACTCAGGCAACCGACGGCTATGACGCCGTCCAGATCGGTTTCGGCGACATCAAGGCCAAGAACGTGAACAAGCCCATGGCTGGTCACTTCGCCAAGGCCGGCGTCGAGCCTGTCCGCTTCCTTCGTGAGGTCCGCGTCGAGAACGGCGAGGAGCACAAGGTCGGCGAGGTCGTCACCGTCGCTGATTTCGCTGATGTCGAGAAGGTCGACGTCATCGGTACCTCCAAGGGTAAGGGCTTCCAGGGTCGCATCAAGCGCTGGGGTCAGCGCCGCGGTCCTATGACGCATGGTTCTCACTTCCAGCGTCACCCCGGTTCTATCGGTCAGTGCGCCTATCCTGCGCGCGTCCTCAAGGGCGTCAAGATGGCCGGCCACATGGGTAACGAGCGCGTTACCGTCAAGAACCTTTCCGTTGTCCGCATCGATGCCGAGCAGAACCTCATCTTGGTCAAGGGCGCTGTCCCGGGTGCCAAGAATGGTCTCGTCGCCATCCGTATGGCCTAAGGGCCCAGCCCATTTAGCCCAGCGTCATACCAAGGAGAACACTTAAATGGCAAAGTTTGAAGTAAAGAACAGCGAGGGCAAGAAGGTCGCCGAGGCCGAGCTCGCCGCTGAGGTGTACGGCATCGAGCCGAACATCCACGTTATGCACCACATCGTCAAGTGCCAGATGGCCTCTTGGCGTCAGGGCACCCAGTCCGCTAAGGGCCGCTCTGAGGTTTCCGGTGGCGGCAAGAAGCCTTGGCGTCAGAAGGGCACCGGTCGTGCCCGCCAGGGTTCCATCCGTGCTGCCCAGTGGCGTCACGGTGGCGTTGTCTTCGCCCCCAAGCCCCGTTCCTACGCTAAGCGTATGAACAACAAGGAGGTCAAGCTGGCTATGCGCTCTGCGCTGTCCGCCAAGCTGGCCGATGGCGAGCTCGTGCTCGTCGACGACT
Source organism: Collinsella sp. LCP19S3_B6 (assembly GCF_052121815.1). Taxonomy (NCBI): domain Bacteria; kingdom Bacillati; phylum Actinomycetota; class Coriobacteriia; order Coriobacteriales; family Coriobacteriaceae; genus Collinsella; species Collinsella sp. LCP19S3_B6. The sequence goes on along the minus strand of NZ_JBQKDN010000019.1, from coordinate 14,959 downwards.
ACGGCTTCGAGAAGCCTTCCACCAAGGCTGCCGTTGCCATGCTCAAGGCTCTTGGCCTTGAGGGCAAGCGTCTGACCATCATCGTTCGCGATGAGGACGTCAACGCCTACCTGTCGTTCCGCAACATTCCCAAGACGTTCATCATCACTGCCGACGAGGCCAACACCTATGATCTCGTCAACAACAACGCTGTGCTGATGCCCGCCGACATCGCCGCTCACTTCGGGGAGGTGCTTGCATAAATGACCGCCCACGAGATCATCATCCGTCCGATCGTGTCCGAGCGTTCCTTCTCCGGCATGGAGCAGAACAAGTACACGTTCGAGGTCGCCAAGGATGCTAACAAGTATCAGATCAAGGACGCTGTCGAGGAGATCTTCGGCGTCAAGGTCGTTCGCGTGAACACCCTGACGGTCAAGCCCAAGACCAAGCGCGTGCGCTATGTCGCCGGCAAGACCCGTTCTTGGAAGAAGGCCATCGTTACGCTGGCCGAGGGCGACACCATCGAGGTCTTTGGCAACCAGGCCTAAGACTCGCTGCTGTTGAGTGAGCTCATGCCTCCCAAATAGGGGAGGCGAGAGCTCAAGGTTTTGGGCGTATAAAATGGACACGCCCGGAACCGTGTATACGTCCGGTGTCATCGCACCCGAGGCAGAACCTCGAATCCCTGTCTGCGATGGCTAACGGATACCTATTGAAAGGGATTGTAATGGCTGTAAAGCACCTTAAGCCGACCTCCGCTGGTAGGCGTTGGCAGACGATCTCCGACTTCTCCGAGATCACCTGCACCAAGCCCGAGAAGTCTCTTCTCGAGCCCCTGCCCAAGAAGGCCGGTCGTAACAACAACGGCCGCATCACCACCCGCCACCAGGGCGGCGGCGTGAAGCGTCGTTACCGCGTGATCGACTTCAAGCGCAACAAGGACGGCGTGCCCGCCAAGGTTGCCACGATCGAGTACGATCCGAACCGTTCCGCTCGCATCGCTCTGCTGCACTATGCTGACGGTGAGAAGCGCTACATCCTGGCCCCCAAGGGCCTCGAGGTCGGTCAGACCGTCATGTCCGGTTCTGACGCCGACATCAAGCCGGGCAACGCTCTGCCCCTCGCCGACATCCCCGTCGGTACGCTCATCCATGCCGTCGAGTTCCAGCCGGGCAAGGGCGCCGCTATCGCCCGTTCCGCCGGTAACTCCTGCCAGCTGATGGGTAAGGAGGGCAAGTACGCCATCGTCCGTATGCCTTCCTCTGAGATGCGCCGCATCCTCGTTACCTGCCGCGCCACCGTCGGTGAGGTCGGCAACGCTGATCACGCCAACATCGTCATCGGCAAGGCCGGCCGTAAGCGTCACATGAACGTGCGCCCGACCGTCCGCGGTACCGTTATGAACCCTGTCGACCACCCGCACGGCGGTGGCGAGGGCAAGAACCACACCTCTGGTCGTCCCTCTGTTACCCCCTGGGGTAAGCCGACGAAGGGCCTTCGTACGCGCAAGAAGAAGAAGGTCTCGAACCAGCACATCATTCGTCGCCGTAAGAAGTAATTTCGGATACCGAGTTTTAGGAGAAAGCACTTATGAGCAGAAGTCTCAAAAAGGGCCCGTTCGTGGAGACTCGCCTTCTCTCGCGTATCACCGCGATGAACGAGGCTGGCAAGAAGGACGTCGTGAAGACTTGGTCCCGCGCGTCCACCATCTTCCCCGAGATGGTTGGTCACACCATCGCCGTCCACGACGGCCGCAAGCATGTGCCCGTGTATGTTACCGAGTCCATGGTTGGTCACAAGCTCGGCGAGTTCGCGCCGACTCGTACGTTCCGTGGCCACAAGGCCAAATAGGGGGTTAACCGTAAATGGCAACTAAGTCTATTGAAACTGAGGCCACCGAGGTTCGCGCCGTCGCTAAGTACGTGCGTGTTTCCCCCAGCAAGGCCCGCCTGGTGGTCGATCTGATCCGCCGCAAGCCTGTCGCTCAGGCCTTCGACATCCTCCACTTCTGCGACCGCGCCGTCGCCGTGGATGTCGAGAAGGTTCTCCGTTCCGCCGTTGCGAACGCCGAGAACAACAACGGTCTGCGTGCCGACAACCTGGTTGTCGCTGCTGCCTATGTTGACGAGGGTCCGACGCTTAAGCGCATCCGTCCCCGCGCCAAGGGTTCCGCTTCTCGCATTCTGAAGCGTACTTCCCACATCACCGTCGTCGTTGCTCCTCGAAAGGAGGCGTAAAGCTGTATGGGTCAGAAAGTCTACCCCACCGGCTTCCGTCTTGGCATCACCGAGAACTGGCGCTCCCGCTGGTTCGCAGAGAAGGATTACGCTAAGACCCTCGGTAACGATCTCGAGATCCGCAAGTACCTCGAGAAGCGTCTCTCCCGCGCAGCTGTCTCCCGCGTTGAGATCGAGCGCGCTGGCGACAAGGTGAAGGTCATCATCTTCACCGCTCGCCCCGGCGTTGTCATCGGTAAGAAGGGTGCCGAGATCGATACCCTCCGCACCGAGCTCGAGAAGGTCGCTGGCGTCTCCAAGGGCCAGCTCTGCGTCGACGTTGTCGAGATCAAGCGCCCCGAGCTCGACGCCAACCTCGTTGCTCAGTCTATCGCTGAGCAGCTCGAGGGCCGCGTTGCCTTCCGTCGCGCTATGCGCAAGGCTGTCCAGTCCGCCCGCAAGGCCGGCGCTAAGGGCATCCGTATCCAGTGCTCCGGTCGTCTCGGCGGTGCCGAGATGGGCCGTCGTGAGTGGTACCGTGAGGGTCGCGTGCCTCTGCACACCCTCCGTGCCAAGATCGACTACGGCACGGCTGTCGCCAGCACCACCATGGGTGCCTGCGGCGTGAAGGTCTGGATCTACCTGGGCGAGAAGCTCCCGGGCCAGCCTGTTCCCAACCCTGCACTCGAGGGCTCTTCCCGTCCTCGTCGTCGTAACTCCGAGAGGAGGGGTCAGTAGTGCTTGCCCCTAAGCGTATTCTTCACCGCAAGGTGCAGCGTGGCTCCATGAAGGGCCAGGCCAAGGGTAATACCGAGCTGCATTTCGGCGAGTTTGGTATCCAGGCTCTCGAGGCCCATTGGATCACCAACCGTCAGATCGAGGCCGCTCGTATTGCCATGACCCGCTACATGAAGCGTGGCGGTCGTGTCTACATCACGATCTTCCCCGATAAGCCCATCACCAAGAAGCCTGCCGAGACTCGCATGGGTTCTGGTAAGGGTAACCCCGAGGAGTGGGTGGCCGTCGTCAAGCCCGGCCGCATCATGTTCGAGGTCAAGGGTGTTCCCGAGGAGGTCGCTCGCGAGGCTCTGCGTCTTGCGCAGCACAAGCTCCCCATCAAGACCAAGATCGTTGCTGCCAAGAACGCCGAGCAGCGCATCGAGAAGGAGATGGCTGAGGAGGCCGCTCTCGAGACCAAGTGGGCTGCTGAGGACGCCGCCGCCGCCAAGGAGGAGAACTAATGAAGCCCGCAGAGATTCGTGAGCTCTCGGACGCTCAGCTCGTTGAGAAGCTGAAGGAAATGCGCGCCGAGCTCTTTAACCTTCGTTTCCAGATGGCCACCAGCCAGCTGGACAACACCGCTCGCGTCAACACCGTGAAGAAGGACATCGCTCGCGTCCTCACGGAGCAGCGCGCCCGCGAGATCGCAGCGGAGAAGTCCGCTGTCGCCGAGTAGGACCTAAGGAGAGAACATGACTGATTCGCGTAACTCGCGTAAGGTCCGTACGGGTGTCGTTACCTCCGTCTCCGGTGCCAAGACCATCGTTGTCACCATCACCGAGCGCAAGCGTCACCCCAAGTACGGCAAGATGATGACCAGCTCCAAGAAGCTGCACGCTCACGACGAGGAGTGCACGGCTGGCGTGGGCGATACCGTCCGCGTTATGGAGACCCGTCCTATGTCCAAGATGAAGCGTTGGCGCCTCATCGAGGTCGTCGAGCGCGCTAAATAAGCAGTCGCTCTTACGACTTGTACGTTTCCGAAGATGTGCGTATGCCTGGCTTGCATACCACGGGCCGCATAAAGGCTGCGCACCTCTCTTCGGTTCTTAGTTCGGAGGAACATCTACCATGATTCAGATGCAAACCATGCTGAACGTCGCCGACAACTCCGGCGCTCGCAAGATTCGCTGCATCAAGGTGCTTGGCGGTTCCAAGCGTCGTTATGCAGGCATCGGCGATGTGTTCATCGGTGCTGTCCAGGAGGCTACCCCTGGCGCCAACGTCAAGAAGAAGGACGTTGTCCGTTGCGTCGTCGTTCGCACCGTTAAGGAGATCCGCCGCAAGGATGGCTCCTACATTCGCTTTGATGATAACGCCTGCGTTGTCATCAACAACGATGGTTCGCCCGTCGGCACCCGTATCTTCGGGCCCGTCGCTCGCGAGCTTCGTGACAAGAAGTACATGAAGATCGTCTCGCTCGCTCCCGAGACCCTGTAGTTAGGGGAGATATATGTATATCAAGAAGGGCGATAAGGTCCAGGTTCTCTCTGGTAAGGATCGCGGCAAGCAGGGCGTTGTCCTGCGTGCTCTCCCTGCCGAGAACAAGGTCGTTGTCGAGGGCGTTTCGGTCGTCAAGAAGGCCGTCAAGCCCAACGCTGCCAACCAGCAGGGCGGCATCGTTTCGCAGGAGGCTCCTATCGATGCCTCCAACGTCAATCTCGTTTGCCCCGAGTGCGGTAAGGTTACCCGCGTCGGTCACGAGAAGGACGGCAAGAACAAGCTGCGCGTCTGCAAGAAGTGCGGTCACAAGTTCTAAGCTGCCCGCAACATCTAAGTTGCTAGCAAAGGCCCGGATGCCACGGCACCCGGGCCTTTTTCTATCCCTACTCATTGGGGACAGACTCATTGGGGACAGACATACTGACATACTCATTGGGGACAGACTTAAATGAGTGGCCATACTCATTGGGGACAGACATAAATGACTAGTCGTTGGGGACGTTCTTTAACGGCTAGTTGATGGGGACAGTCTTGCCACGAAAGCGTCGTACGGGAAACGCCCCCAGGTTTCGGCAGCCTGGGACAGTCCCTATGTGCCGGCAGTTAGGGATGGTCTTTTGATGTCTGATGCCCCTAGAGGGCAGAGTAAGACAGCCTGCTTTGCCTTTAGGGGTTTTGGTGTTCCGCCTTTTTCTGCATCATAACGATCGATGCATGCGTATTTACGCACAGAGTCTTGCGCGATAATGCGCATAGCCGCGCAAATATCTGCTAATTATGGTTTAATAATAACCGATAAACAAATAAACACGCAAATACAAGCAAATGCGCGTAAATTTGTGCGAATATAAGGCTGTTGGAAATGAAGAACTTCCGGTGACTCAGGAGGCACATGATGACAGATTCCAAACAGGCTCCGCTCGACGCCGAAGCAGCCGCTAAGGCGGCGTTTGCCTCGGTCCAGGACAAGCCGTTCCCTAACGACATCTTTACGGCTCCCGAGCTTCGCTGGGCTGTGATCGGCTGCGGCGTTATCGCCAACCAGATGGCCCAGTCTCTCGCCCTTGCCGGCCGAAAGCTTGCGGGCGTCGCCAACCGTACGCTTTCCAAGGCCCAGGCTTTTGCCGAGCAGTATAGCGTCGAGAAGGTGTACGAGACGGTTGAGGACCTCTACGCCGATCCCGACATCGACGCCGTTTATATCACCACGCCGCATAACACGCATATCACCTACCTGCGCGCCGCTCTGGCAGCTGGCAAGCACGTGCTTTGCGAAAAGGCCGTCACCCTCAACTCCGCCGAGCTCGACGAAGCGCGTGCCATTGCCGACGAGCATAACGTGGTCCTTATGGACGCCACCACGGTGCTCCACATGCCCTTGTATCGGGAGCTGCGTCGCCGCATGGATGCCGGCGAGTTTGGCCGCATGAACCTCGCTCAGCTCAACTTTGGCAGCTACAAGGAATACGGGGACCTGACCAACCGGTTCTACAACCGTAGTCTCGCCGGCGGTGCCATGCTCGATATTGGCGTGTATGCCCTGTCCGTCATGCGCCTCTTTATGACAAGCCAGCCTGTTGAGGTCGTTTCGCTCGGCAACACCTGCGAGACCGGCGTTGACGTTGCGGGTGGCATCGTCTGCCGTAATGCCGAGCAGCAGCTGGGCGTGGTGAGCCTTACACTTCACTCCAAGCAGCCCAAGCGCTCGGTCATCAGCTTTGACAAGTGCTATATCGAGGTCAACGAGTATCCCCGCGCCGATCACGCGACCATCGTGTGGACTGCGGACGGGCACCGTGAGGAGGTCCACACCGGCACCGAGGCATACGCTCTGTGCTACGAGATGGCCGACCTGGAGAAGGCCGTTGCCGGCGATGATTCGAAGCGCGAGCTTCTGGATTATGCTTCTGATGTCATGGAGCTTATGACCAAGCTCCGCGCCGACTGGGGAGTCGTGTACCCCGAGGAGGAGTAAGCGATGCTTGCGGAGGATAGGCTCAACGCGATCGTGTCGATGGTCCAGCAGGCTGGCTCGGTTACTGTGCAAGAGCTTGCCGATACCCTGGGCGTAACGGCGTCTACCATTCGGCGCGACCTGCAGACGCTCGATCGAGCACACCGTATCGCCAAGGTCCACGGCGGAGCGACAAGTCTTGAGCGTGCGCACGTGACGCGCGACCTAACGCTCAATGAGCGCAGCGACCTCCATAACGACGATAAGGAGCGTATCTGCGCCCGTGCGGCGGCGCTGGTGGAGCCCGAGAGCTTTGTGTACATCGATTCGGGCTCGACGACGCTCAAGCTCATCGAGCATCTTCCACACCTAGAAGATGTCACCTATGTGACCGATTCCGTGCTCCATGCTCAGCACCTCGCTTTGCGCGGCATGCGTACCGTGGTGCTGGGCGGCGAGCTCAAGCCCGAGACCGAAGCACTCGTTGGCCCCGATGCCTTGGCAACCTTAGACCGCTACAACTTCAACTGTGGCTTTTGGGGTTCTAACGGCATTGCCGCCGAGCAGGGCTTCACGGCGCCCGATATCGAGGAGGCGCAAGTAAAGCGCATCTCGATGCGCCATACGGCCAAACGCTTTGTAATCTCGGACGCCAGTAAATTTGGCATGGTGGCGCCCGTCAAGTTCGCGGACTTTCGCGACGCTACAATCATTACCGCGGGCGAGGTGCCCGCCAAGTATCGGGCAATGGACAACGTCATCACGGTCTAGCGACGGGACAAGGCCAAAACCATCACAAAGGTGCCTGTCCCCATTGTGGTGGTTCGTAACGAAAACCGAGTAGTTTTCTCAATAGAAAAGCGGCAACGTCCATCACAGGCGTTGCCGCTTTCGTTGTCCGCCGGTTTGTCTAAGTCTGTAACAACTGGACCGTTAAAAGTGGGCTAGATGTTACAGATTGAGATACTTCCGAACCGCGCCATCCCTTTGTCTCAATCTGTAACATCTGGGACCGATTTTACCGAGTTATTGTTACAGATCGAGATTTTCCCTAGAGGGGGATTTGAATGTCTCAATCTGTAACAGATAGACCGGAAAATGGGTTCTAACTGTTACAGATCGAGACGTTTTGGCGCCGCGGCTGAGCCATCGTGGCGGCTTGACGTTTGCCCAGATAAAACCTGCCAAAATAAACCTGTCCCTTTTTGGCAGGTTTTAGGGCTCCCAGGGGCAGGGGGCTTCGATGTGGATGCGCTCGCCGGTTACGGGATGGGTAAAGGATACGCTGTGGGCGTGGAGCATGAGGCCACAGGGGCGCGGCGTTCCGTACAGGTCGTCGCCAACCAGGGGATGGCGCTCGCTTGCCAGGTGCACGCGGATCTGGTGTTTGCGGCCGGTGAGCAGCTCAACATCGATATACGAACGGGTGGGCAGGCCTCGACGGCTCTTAAGGCGCTTGAGCACCTTGACGTGCGTCTGCGACGGCTTGCCGCTGGCGCCGACGCGCATCTTGCGGCTATCGTGGCGGTCGCGGGCGATGGGCTTGTCGATGAGCTTTTCGTTCCAGTCGATCTTGCCCTCGGCGAGCGCCAGATAGTGCTTTTCGAAGGCGTGGTCGATGACCATCTGGTCAAAGGCGGGCTGCGTCTGCTTGTCGAGCGAGAACAACACCACGCCGGTAGTGTCGCGGTCCAAGCGGTTGAGCGGCTGCATGTCGGTCGCGGCAAAGCCGTCGCCCATCGCCAGCAAAAGGTCGCTGGCATAGTCGGTAAGCGTGCGCTCGCCGGTGCCGTCGCCGTGGACGATCATGCCGGCGGGCTTATCGATGGCCATGAGCCAGGCGTCGCAGTAGAGGACTTGAGGTTCTTCGTTCACGTGTAAGCCTTTCGGTTAGCTAATTCCCACAAACATGCAGCCCGAAGTGGCGCCGCGCAGGCGGGCGGCGGGCTTACGGCCGACCTGCGCGGCCTCGACGGCTCGACGGACGCGTGCGACGGCGCGGCCAATCTCATCGGCCTCGAGCAGGGTTCCGTCGACCATGAGACGGCGCACGCCGGCGTCGAGCAGCTGTGGAACCTGCGGTGTGAGGTCGATGGGGTAGGCGTCGTACAGGCGCGAGCGGCCGTGGATGTCGGTACGCACCGGCATGACCTTGCCGTCGATATTCTTGAGCGACAGCTTGCGGGCGCGCAGGCGGCAGTGGGCGCAATCGTGGATACAACCGTTGGCCACCTGCAGGATACAGTGCTCGCTCGTCATAACGCGCGGGCGGCCGAAAACGGTGATGCCCAGGGCTGCGGGCGCGGAGGTGCCAAGCGAGATAATCTCGTCGAGCGTGATCTCGGGCGAGAGCCAAAACGCCCCGGCTCCGCGCTCGGAGAGTGCCTCCATGCAAGGCGTGTTGTGCACGGGCAGGCAAGAGCGAATCTCGGCCGTGGCACCAACCTGGGCGGCCAGGGCAAGCTCAGAGATGTTGCCAATAGCGACCGTGGCACCGGCAACGACCCACGGGTCGACGCGTGCGTGGTCGACGGCGCGGCAGACCTCATCGAGCACGGGAACAATACCCTGCTCAAACGCATCGGCGGGGGAGAGCTCGGCCGCATCGAGCGCGTCGGTGGTCATATAGATGCGCACGGCTCCCTCAGTACGAGCGGCCTCGGCGGCCTCGAGCGAGGTGACGGTGGCGCAGATCTGCGGCTCATCGCGGTAGTGCTCGGGCGCGGGGCGGGAATCACTGGTGACAATCGCCGGCAGCTCGAGCGTGTGGGCGCGCTCGTCATACGGCGCCAAAATGGCCTCCTCGAGCGCCTTGCAAGCGGCGGCGCGAACCTTGTGCACAGCGGAGAAACCCATGCCACAGCCCTCATCGAGCGCCACGTCAAAGCTCGCGGCCTCAAAGGGCGAGGAGCCCATGCGGCCGACGTGCTCCACCAGATCGGACGCCTCAACCGCGCGGGTCTTGGCGGCCTCGACGGTAAAGCCGGTGGCGGTGGCGGTGAGCGTGGGGTCGTCGCAGCAGGTGAGCGTGACGGTAAACGGCTCGCCCAGACGCGCCACGACGGACACGTCTACGGCGCGGCGGCGTAGCACGTCGCGCTTGAGCGCAGCGCCGGCAGCGTCAATGGCGCGCTGGCTGCGAATCACACGCACGCGGCAGCCCTCGGGCATACTACGGGGAACGCGGCACTCGATGATGTCGCCGGCGGCGGCATCATCGGCGGCGATGGTAGTCAGGAATTGGTCGAACTCATCGTCGTGACGAAGCTCCAACAGGTCGCCCTTGCCCACGGGCTCAAACAGCTCAATGCGGGCGATGGCGGCGCGGCGACGACGGTCGTCGGGTTTGAGCCCGCGCACGTCGCGGTTGGCCATACGGCTGCCCAGCACCGTGCCCACGATCTGGCCGCGGTTGTTGGAGCGCCCGTAGCTCATCATCTCGTCGCCCGAGGTGCCGTCCTGATAGGCGTGCGTAAAGTCGCGGTTAAAGCAGCGCTTGAGTTGGCGCTGGCGAGCGGCGTCCTCGTCCTTATCTACGACGGCCCCGGCCAGCATGTCATCGATCTGATGACGATACACATCGACGATGGAGTACACGTAATCGGGCGCCTTCATACGGCCCTCGAGCTTGAGCGATGCGGCGCCGGCGTCATACAGGCGGCGAACAAGCTGTGAAGTGTTGGTGTCGCGCGGGCATAGCGCGCGCTCGCGACCGGCGGGGGAGAGCGTGCGGCCGTTCTCGTCAATTAGCTCGTAAGGCAGGCGACAGGGCTGGGCGCACATGCCGCGGTTGGCCGAGCGGCCCGCCATGGCAAAGCTCGAGAGCAGGCACAGGCCCGAGTAGCAAAAGCAGATGGCGCCGTGGCTAAAGACCTCCAGGTCAACGTCGGGCGCGGCGTCGTGGATGGCGGCGATCTCGTCGATGGAAAGCTCGCGCGAGAGGGTCACGCGGTCGGCGCCCTGCTCGCGGCACCAGATGGTTCCACGGTCATCGTGGATGTTCGCTTGGGTCGAGATATGGGTCTCGATGCCGGGCATGGTGCGCTTGACCTCAAAGAACAGGCCCCAGTCCTGGATGATAAAAGCGTCGGCGCCCAGCGTGGAGCAGCGGTGGATGAGCTGCAGTGCATCGCTCATCTCGGACTGCTTGATGACGATGTTGACCGTGACGTAGACGCGCGAGCCGGCCAGGTGCGCGGCGCGGCAGGCCTGCTCAAAGGCCTCATCGGTAAAGTTGGTGGCCTTGCGGCGGGCGTTGAAGCTGCCCATGCCGCAGTAGATGGCGTCTGCCCCGGCGGCGAGCGCGGCGGCAAAGGGCTCCGGGCCTCCGGCGGGGGCCAGAAGCTCGGGCCTGCGGTTGGTGGTTCGGCTGGCGGTTGCGGTCATATCCTGCCTTTCAAAATGCTCAGATACTCAAAAGTATAGTGGCACCGTCGCGATGGGCGATGCCCGCAGCCTAAGCAGGACAAAGTCTTCAGCAGCCTGGGCTGGCTGACCCCGTGGAGAACCGTTCAGCGGTTCGGGGAAACCGTTGGGCGATAAAATATTCTCGCATTCTGATAATTATCTTGCAGCGGGCAAAATCATCCCCTACTATCCCAATCAAGCGCGGTATTCAGACCGAACTGTGCCTCCCGGTGCGAACGCCGCGCTCACGCTCTCTATTTGATCGTAAGGAGAAAAACATGAGCAAGACCGTCGTGTCTTCCGATAACGCGCCCGCAGCCATCGGCCCGTATTCCCCCGGTATCCAGACCGGCAACATGGTGTTCCTGTCCGGCCAGCTGGGCATCGATCCCGCGACCGGCAAGCTGCCCGAGGGCATCGAGGCCCAGGCCAAGCAGTCCCTCGCCAACGTCGAGGCCCTGCTGACCGCTGCCGGCGCTACGTTTGCCGATGTCGTCAAGACCACGGTCTACCTGGCTGACATCGCCGACTTTGCCGCCGTGAACGAGATTTATGCCTCCAAGTTTGAGGCCCCGTTCCCCGCGCGCAGCGCTTTCCAGGTTGCCGCTCTTCCGGCTGGCGGTCTGGTCGAGATCGAGGTCGTCGCCGCTCTCTAAGGCGTTGGCAACAACTAAACATGACATGCAAAAAGACCCTGCAGCGCGTGTGAGCTGCAGGGTCTTTTGTCACGTGACGGATCGCTTGCGGAGCCACCAAGGGCAGTCTTTTTGGGACGGGGCCATTTTAGCTACCCCTATATGCAGGATTGATTTTACTTGCGGCTCATCGAAATCGTGGGCAGAGGGAGGGTAGCTAAAAGAGCCCCGTCCCAAAAAGACTGCCCGCGCTCCATTTTGCTCGTTAGCCCTCCTTGCGAACTTTTTGCAGGTAGCGGTAGACGCTGGGCTCCGAGATGCCCAGCGAGGTGGCAGCGCAGGCAACAGCGCCCTTGAGCATAAATACGCCGTTGCCGTTAAGGTGGCGAATAACGTCCACGCGATCGGCCTGCCCAAGCGAGGCGACATCCTGGCCGCGGCTTTCGAGCAATTCGGAAATGCTGCGGTCGATGAGCTCCTGTGTAGACTCCGAAAGAATTTCGACCTCGATAGACGCGGGCTCCGCCTGCCTTGGCGCAGCGTCGAAGCAGGCCATGAGCTGCTGAGCCATGGCGTTGATGGAGCGTACCGTGGAAAGATCGGTGTTGACGCAGAGCATGCCGACGATCTCGTTATCCTCGCGAATAAAGTACGTTGCAGATTCCAACGTCTTGCCACCGGCACCGCGCCCCTCGTAGCCCGTAATAAACGGCAGGTCACGATACTTGGGATCGTGCATGATCTTGAGTGCCAGATCGGTGGCGGGACCGCCGACCTTGCGGCCGCTCACGATGCCGTTGCGGATATCGACGATGGCGTGGTCGGGATCCGAGAAATCGTGCAGCACGATTTCGCTGTTTTTGCCGAGTATCTGCTCCAGGAAATCGACCATCGGCAAAAAGCGACGTACAGTCTCGTTCACGGGCAACTCCTTTGGATGAAATCGGAAGTTTCATAACAATTTTTTCTCATGGTAACACGGTGTCTATTGACTCGTATATTCGCAGGTACATTGCGTAATACAGACGAACGGTAGGATTTTGGCGGTAAGCGGTCGACCAAAAGAAAAGTTAGATGTTATTTTGACCAGACACTTTCCTGACCTGCGGAAATGAGTTGTCTCAGCTGAAAAATAGTCTGATAACAAAAAATTATTATTGAGAATGAGAAAATTCTTTAATACGATATTCACCGAAGGCACAACCTCAACCCCGCACTGCGTCACAATAGAGCGCTAGATGCGAAAACAACTACTTCGAGGATTGGTGGTCAAATGGCCCAGGAGACGGTTACGAACGGCACTGAAGCCCTGTTCACTCGCGAAGGCATGCCGCCCGTTAAGGAAATGATTCCGTGTGCCCTTCAGCACGTACTGGCATCGTTTGCCGGCATCATTACCCCGGCGGTCATCATGGCCGGCGTTTACGGCTTTAACAGCCAGCAGAGCACCGACATCATTCAGGTGGCGCTCATTCTTTCGGCAATCGACACGGCCCTTCAGGCCTTCGCTCCCTTCCGCCGCATCGGCGGCGGCCTGCCCATCGTCATGGGCGTCTCGTTCGCGTTCCTGCCGGCCCTGCAGGCTATGGGTGCCTCGGGCTTTAGCTTTGGTGCTCTGCTGGGCGGCGAGATTGTCGGCGGTGCCGTCGCGGTCCTCTTTGGTCTGGCCTACAGCAAGATTAAGTGGCTGTTCCCGCCCGTCGTGACCGGTACGGTCATCTTCTCCATCGGCGTCTCCCTGTATCCCACGGCCGTCAAGTATATGGCCGGCGGTATGGGCACGCCGCTGTGGGGCACCCCGCAGGCCTGGTGCGTCGCTCTTGTCACCTTCGCCGTGGTCTTCGCGCTCGCCAACTTTGGCAAGGGCACGTTCAAGCTGGGATCTGTGTTCTTTGGCATGATCGTTGGCATGATCGTCTCCATTCCCTTTGGCATGATCGACTTCTCCAGCGTCGCCACCGCTCAGGTCTTCGCCCTTCCCAAGCTCATGCCCTACGCACTCGAGTTTGATCCCGAGGTCTGCATTACCCTCGCCGTCGTGTTCCCCATGGTTGCCATCCAGGTTATCGGCGATGTCTCCGCCGCCTGCCTGGGCTCCATCGACCGCATGCCCACCGAGCGCGAGCTCTCCGGCGCCATCGTGTCCCAGGGCCTCACTTCTATGGCCGGCGGCCTGCTGGGCGGTCTTCCCACCAGCGCCCTTGGCCAGAACGTGGGCATCATCTGCTCCAACAAAGTCGTCAACAAGTGGGTCTTTGTGATCATCGCGTCCGTCTTTGCCATCGCCGGCCTGTTCCCGCAGCTCTCTGCCGTGCTCTCCGCCATCCCGCAGCCCGTCATCGGCGGCGCGACCGTCGGCGTCTTTGGCACCATCACCATGAACGGCGTGCGCATGTTCACCCGCGAGGGCCTTACGCAGCGCACTACCACCATCGTCGGTACCTCCGTCGTCTTTGGCCTGGGTATCTGGATGGCCAGCGGTTGCCTTGCCGGCGAGGGTATGCCCACCTGGGTGTCCACCGTCATCGGCTCCAATGCCGTAACCCCCACCGCCATCATGGCCATCGTGCTCAACCTGATCCTTCCGCAGACGCTGGTCGTGGCTCAGCACATCGATGCCGCCAAAGACGCTGCCGTGGATCTGGTCTTGCCCGAGAGCAAGAAGTAACCAATTCGGTGCTATTCGTCGGCGGACGCATCGCCTCGTCCGCCGACGTCATGCGGCGCCAAGCCGCACTTCAAAGGGCTTGTCCCGTGGGTAAAATAAGGCTGACGGCAGCCCAAGTGGTGAAGAGCTGGGCAGTGTCGTTGTTTAGATTAAGGGGTCGATGCCTTAACGGCGTCGACCCCTCTTCTTTTGCTTCGTACGCTGCTTGAGTGCCTCGGAAAGTCCGATGAGCGCTGTGAGGAGCGAGACCAGAGCGGTCAGGAGCTTCCGGAACGGTCCGTGTGCGGTGGTGTACCGCCCCTTTTGCGTGCGCCGCTTGTCGAATTACGTTATAGCTAGCTATATTATCGGAAAGTATAATATAGCTAGCTATAACGTAAAGGAAGCTGAGGGTCCGTCCTGTGTTGTTGGTGACGGGGCTTTGCCCGATCGCGTGGTCTTTAGCATTTGCGGTTGAGTGCTCCGTGGATGTTGAGTGGTGGCTGGAGTAGAGCGACGAGTTGAGCGAACGCAGGAGCGGGCGCCGAGGCCTCGTTACTGAAAATTCATTTGTTAAACCTGGCAACCGTGGGTAGAATAAAGTCGACGGCAGCCCAAGGGTGATAGCTGGGCAGCGCCGTTGCTTTGATCAAGGGGTCAATGCCTTAACGGCGTCGACCCCTCTTTTAATATGAGAAAGCCATTGTCAATAGGCGTGTTTGTTCGGGCCCGGTTTTAAACCGGGCTTTTTCGTTTCCCGTCGGGAGGGCCCGCGCACGCTGCGCGTTTAGTCGACGCTTGCCTGGCAAGCTAATATCCGCGGGCTCTTGCGGGCGCGCTGCCGGCGGTCAGCCCGGTATGTCCGCGCACCCCACCGCATTTCGATTCTCCGTCC
>NZ_JBQKDN010000018.1:0-45949 GCF_052121815.1 Collinsella sp. LCP19S3_B6 | reverse complement strand
GCGCGGCTGCGCCTATGGCACTTCAACATCATTGTCGCAGCCCCGACCCGCGGTCACGAGCGGGGGCTCCTATCTTTTTAGTGCCCTCGGATTGGGTCATAGTGTCTGTCGTTGCCAAAACATCGGCGTTGCCTTGATCCAAACCTGCCAAAAAGGGACAGGTTTATTTTGGTCGGTATTATCTGGGCAAACGTGGCCGTCTATCGCAATGTAGTCGTTGAGAACGTCCCCAACGACTATATAGTATGAGAGTGGATAATCTCCCGGTTTGAGCCTGCATCCAAGCTCAAAGTGCGAGATTTCCACTCTCATTTGCTATGCGTCCGAAAATCCACGTTCGTTTGTTTTCTGCCTACATTTGGAGGAAGAGCTCGTGGAGGCGGGTGTCGTCGTCGAGCTCGGGGTGGAAGGTAACGCCGAGCTGATTGTCTTGACGGGCGGCGACGATGCGGCCATCGACTTTCGCTAAGGCCTTGGCATTGCCGTGCACCTCGACGATGCGGGGTGCGCGGATAAACGTTAACGGTACTTCACCGTCGATACCGCCTACCTGCCCCTTGGTGCGAAAACTGCCGAGCTGCCTGCCATAGGCATTGCGCTCAACGAGTATATCCATGGTTGCCAAGCGCGGTGTCCCCTTGTCATCGTGGGCGGCAAGGTCGCGCGCCAACAGAATCAGACCGGCACAAGTTCCCAGTACAGGCATGCCTTCAACAATGCGGGTACGAAGATCCTCGAGCATATCGAGTTCGGCAAGTAGCTTGCGCTGAACGGTGGACTCGCCGCCGGGAAGTACCAGACGGTCAAAGTTCTGCTGCAAATCGGCCGCCTGCCTCAGCTCAATACAGTGTGCGCCCAGCTCGGATAGTCTTGCTTCGTGCTCGGCAAAAGCGCCTTGGACCGCCAGCACGGCGACCGTTTGGTCTGCATAATCGCTCATGGGCGATCCTTTCTGCCGGACTAGCGCCCGCGCTCTTCCATGATAATCTCGATTTCGTCGGCGTTGATGCCCACCATGGCCTCGCCCAGGTCCTCCGAAAGCTTGGCAATGAGTTTGGCATCGGTGAAGTTTGCCACGGCCTTGACGATGGCGGCGGCGCGCTTGGCCGGGTTGCCGCTCTTAAAGATGCCCGATCCCACAAAGACGCCTTCGGCGCCCAGCTGCATCATCAGCGCGGCGTCGGCGGGAGTCGCTACGCCGCCGGCGGCAAAGTTCACGACGGGAAGCTTGCCCGTGGCATGGACCTCGCGGACCAGCTCGACCGTAACCTGCAGTTGCTTGGCTGCCTCAAAGAGCTCGTCATCGCGCAGGGCAACAACGTCGCGGATCTGCTTTTGGATCTTGCGCATGTGACGCACGGCCTGGACGACATCGCCCGTACCCGGCTCACCCTTGGTGCGAATCATCGTGGCGCCCTCGGCAACACGGCGCAGCGCCTCGCCCAGATCGCGGGCGCCGCAGACAAACGGCACGTCAAACTGGGTCTTGTCGATGTGATAGACGTCGTCGGCAGGGGAGAGAACCTCGGACTCGTCGATGTAATCGATCTCGATGGCCTGCAGGACCTGCGCCTCGACAATGTGGCCGATGCGGCACTTGGCCATAACGGGGATGGAGACGGCCTCTTGGATACCCTTGATCATCTTGGGGTCGCTCATGCGTGAGACGCCGCCTGCGGCACGGATGTCGGCCGGGATGCGCTCGAGTGCCATGACGGCGCAGGCGCCCGCCTCTTCGGCGATGCGTGCCTGCTCGGGCGTGGTGACGTCCATGATGACGCCGCCCTTGAGCATCTGCGCGAGCTCGCGATTGAGTTTGACGCGATCTGCCTTGCTGGTCTGTTCTGCCATGGTTGCTCCCTTGGTTGGCATGTGCATTGCTTGACGGAACATCCTATCGGGGAGCTGGGTATGGCGAAATACTCAGTTTTAGAGATAATAATAAGGCCAGACTAATACCAGATTGAATGACTCAATAAGGTCAGGTGATAAACTCATGCTTGACTACAATTTGGAAAAACGCGGCGAAGCATCGCTCTATGAGTATATTTACCAGCAAATTCGAGATGATATCGTTGCTGGACGCATTGCGGCGGGGGAGCATCTTCCGTCTAAGCGCGCCTTTGCCAATCATCTGGGAATCAGTGTCATTACCATCGAGAATGCATATAGCCAGTTACTTGCCGAGGGCTATATTTGCTCAATGCCGCGTCGTGGCTACTACGCTTGCGAGCTTCCGGATGCACCGGTTTTGGCTTCGGCTGCAGAGGGCATCGACCGGGATGCCGTCTCTGCGGGTTCCGGCGCGCATGATGTCAACGGACAGGTCGAGCGATTCGATGCACTTTCTCCTTCTGCTTTGGAGGCGGCGCGGCTTTGGCAAAGCGCGCTGCGGGCGACGCTGGCATCCGAAGACGAGCGCGAAATCTTTTCGACCGCGCCGGCACAGGGCACCACTCGGCTACGACGCGCAATTGCCCACCATCTGCGCGGGACAAGGGGCATGAATGTCGACCCCAACAACGTTGTTATCGGTGCGGGCGCCCAGCTGCTCGATACCATGTTGGTTCAGTTGCTTGGCGCCGACAAGGTGTATGCCGTTGAGGACCCGGGCTATTTGCGCCTGACGCGCATCTATCAGGCTATGGGTTGCAAAGTTCGACATATCCCGTTGGATGATGAGGGCGTAGACTTGAGCGCTCTGCAGAAAACGGGGACCGATGTCCTTCACCTGATGCCGTCCCATCAGTATCCGACCGGCCTGGTGACGAGCATTGCGCGTCGCTATGCGCTGCTGAGCTGGGCCGCCGAGCGACCAGGTCGATATCTCATCGAAGATGACTTTGATTGCGAGTTTCGTCTGGCCGGCAAGCCGATTCCCGCGCTTGCTTCGATCGATGCCGCTCAATCGGTCATCTACACCAACACGTTTTCGAAGAGCCTTTCATCGGCGTTGCGTCTAGCGTACATGGTGTTGCCCGATGAGCTGATGAAGCGGTTTAGGTGCAACCTTGGTTTCTACGCCTCGTCGGTGAGCTCTGTCGACCAGGTCGCTTTGGCTCGTTTGCTGGAATCGGGTGATTACGAGCGACATGTGAACCGCGTGCGCGTTCGTGCTCGTGAGGCGCGTGATGGCCTGGCGGCGCTTGTACGGAATGCGTTTACAGCAGGAGAGGTTTCGATCGAGCATGCAGACGCAGGTCTTTACTGCACCGTGGTTGCGGAGCGGGGAACGGGCGGAAGCTCTTTTGCGCAGGCCCTCACGCGCTCGAGCATCCCTTTTATCGATATCAGTAACTGTTATTGGTGTGCCGATGGCGCATCTGTCCCTGAAAACTCAATTCAAATTCTTGTCCAGTATGACGACCTGAGTCCGGAGGTGCTTAATACCCTGGAATCGCAGCTAATGGGGCACTCTGTAACCTAAGTGAGTAGACTTTTGGCACTTTGGCGACCAGACAGTTTTGTAACAAGCTATCTACCTGTGGTTTTGAGAAGTGGGATCATCGGTCTGCTCGGGATGTCCCAAAAAGTCTACTCACTTGCCGCGCAAAGCTACCGCATGAGAAAAAAATGGGGTTTTCAACAGGGCTTCGTCCAGCTCTCGGTAAGCTTTTGGCCAGTTGGGGAGGGCTGTTGAAAACCTTGCAGTTCGTTCGGAGCCATTTTTGGTGCGTTCGCCCCAATGAGAGACCACTGGGTTGAAATTCGTGCTTTCCTGTGCCTATGAAGGATCTACTTTGTGACATATCGGCTTTTAGGTACTGGCGTTTGCCCCCTCAAGTCCGCGCTTTGTGTCCTCCGCTTCCGCGGCCGGATGAAGACCGGCAGCGATATGACCTCGTCCGCAACCCGACGGCTGCGGTCGCGCTCGGTTTTCCGTTGTATACATTGGTTCGGACGAGAAACAAACGGACTTGCCCTGCCAACATTAGGCAGCGGCTGTTTCTTGGTGAACTCCCCAGGGAATCCGTGCTGGAAACGGAGCATGGATTTTTGGTCACGTCTCCTCTGCTGACGGCATTTATCATGTCTCGACATCTGACGGATCTCCAACTTCTTCTGGTATTGGCGGAGATGTGCGGCCTGTTTGCGGTATGCGCCCTGCCGGCGGCACTTGAGGTGGAGCTTTCGCGTGCAATTGATTCGGGTACGATTTCGACAACGTTGGGTTGGGTGCGCTGCCCGTCCGAGGGCGGCGCCGCCTCAAATTTGTGGCGTCGCGACGCTTTGGTTTCGGATGGGGACCTTGACCGTTTTTGTTCAGATGTTTGCGGGATGCGTTACGGCAATCGATTTATGGCGGTGTCGCAACTCGTTCCATTGGGTGCCGCTTCGCCTTTTGAGGTCGAGGCGTATTTGTTGCTTGGACTGCCGCGAGCCCTGGGAGGTGAAGGGTTTTGCGGCATAGAGCTCAATGTCAAAGTGATGCTAAGCACAAGTGCACGAGCGATTGTAGGAAAGACCCGCGTATATATCGATCTACTTCTTTCCTCGCCGGACGGGAGGCGACAGGTGGCCATTGAATGTCAGGGAAAGGCCTCGCACGGGCGCGCGGGGGATGGCTTGCGTGACGCTGATCGCATGACGGCGCTTCAAGCCATGGGCTACGACGTGCTTCTCCTGACACACGGACAGATATCCGATGAGGATAGATTCCGTGCGATCGTTAAGGCCGTATGCAGGATGCTCGATGTTGAATATCGCGATAAAAGCTCGGATGAGCAAAGGGTTGAGGCGTTACTCCGGTCTGAACTATTCGTTGACTGGACAAAATTGGGAGTAATCGACGGAAAGATGTCCATTGGACACAAAACAGCTCGATCGTGGACGGCGCGGATCTAAGTGAGTAGACTTTTGGCGTGATGGCGACCAGGCCGTTTTGCAACAAGTCATTTACCTGCTGCTTTATAGAGCAATATGGATGGTCTGCTCGGCAAGTTCCAAAAAGTCTACTCACTTAGTTTTTGACGAGAAGTCGATGCCGAAAGTGGCCCTATTTCAGGGCGTTAACGAGTTCATGAGACACGAAAAAAGCCCGAACCATGCGGTTCGGGCCCTTTAAAGTTAGAGATTATCTCTCAGGCGGTTGGCTTAGCCAAAGTAGCGCTTGAGCAGGCCGGCGAAGGCCTTGCCGTGGCGGGCCTCGTCGCGAGCCATCTCGTGCACGGTATCGTGGATGGCATCGAGGCCAGCGGCCTTGGCACGCTTGGCAAGATCGGTCTTGCCGGCGGTGGCGCCGTTCTCGGCCTCAACGCGCATCTCGAGGTTCTTCTTGGTGGAGTCGGTCACGACCTCGCCCAGGAGCTCGGCGAACTTGGCGGCGTGCTCGGCCTCCTCGTGGGCAGCCTTCTCCCAGTATAGGCCGATCTCGGGATAGCCCTCGCGATGGGCGACGCGAGCCATGGCCAGGTACATACCGACCTCAGAGCACTCGCCCTCAAAGTTGGCGCGCAGGTCGGCAACGATGTCCTCGGAGACGCCCTCCATCTTGGCGACGCCCACGACGTGCTCGGCAGCCCACTCGAGCTTGCCCTCCTCCTGCTTCAGGAAACGAGAACCGGGAACGCCGCACTGGGGGCACTTAAAATCCTCGGGCAGCTGGTCGCCGTCGAACTCTTCCACATAACCGCAAACGGGGCAAACAAATTTCATGATTCGATCCTTTCGATGGATGGCGATGGGGCGCTTGTCCGATCCCGTAAGGGCCCTCTCCGGACGTGCGTCTTGACGAGTTCTATTATCCATAAATGCAACAAAATGTGAAGCCTATTAGGAATGATTTTTGATAAAAGAATTTTGAGATATGAAGATGTTGATTGATTAACGATTGGCAGGCCGCCTGCGAGCTCCGATGAGTAGAATCGGTCGAGCAAATGTTGACCAATCAACAAATGAGGGAGTTTCCTTTATGCATCTAGCCCACTGCGCCTGGTGCCGAACGTATCAAACGGTTTTTCGCATCGCATTGCCGGTGCTGCCCTATACCGAGACGCGCATTCTGGAGCATGCTGAGAGAGCGCCTGCCAGGCCATTATCGGCTTTGGCGGTGGCTCGGCCATGGACTGTGCCAAGGGCGTGGGAGCACGAATCGCGCAGCCAAACAAGCCCATCAACAAGATGCGCGGCCTGCTGCGCGTCCACCGTCTCCTGCCGCTGCTTATTGCGGTTCCCACTACCGCCGGTACGGGAAGCGAAGTCACGCTCGCGGCGGATATCACCGATGACGAGACGCACCACAAGTACCCCATTAACGACTTTGTGCTTATCCCACGCTTTGCGGTGCACGACCCCGAGTTCACGCGAGGTCTGCCCGCCTCCATTACGGGGCAGACGGGCATGGGCGCCCTGACGCATGCCGTCGAGGCCTTTATCGATTGGGTCGTTCGAATGAACGCCGCCTTGGACATTCCCAAATATGTGACGGGCATTCGCCGCTCTGACATTCCCGAGATGGCGGCGCATGCCGATGCCGAGGCCAATCCGCTGTACCCCGTTCCACTTTTGATGGACCGTTTGGAGCTGATGCGCATGTACGAGGTCGTCGCGGGTGGTATGTTTGAGGGCGAGAACCAGGAGGGTCCATGAACACCGAGGAAATTGCGCGCATTGTCGGAGACCAGCGCGTCTACTTTAAGACGCGCGCCACGTTTGATGTCGATGCTCGACGTCGTGCGCTCGTGAGTTTACGCGATGCGGTGCGGGCCCACGAGGCCGATATTGCCCATGCGCTCAAGACCGATTTGGGAAAGTCGCATGACGAGGCGTATATGTGCGAGATCGGCACGTCGCTTTCCGAGATTCGTCATCAGATCGCGCATGTGGCTCGATGGAGTCGTCCGCGCCTGCGTCCGTGCGACCTTGCCAACGCCGTGAGTGTGTGCAAAACGCAAGCCGTGCCCTATGGCGTTACGCTCATCATGGCCCCGTGGAACTACCCGTTTTTGCTAACGCTCGAGCCGCTCGCCGGCGCCCTTGCCGCGGGCAATACCGTGGTCATCAAGCCGAGCGCCTATGCTCCGGCATCGAGTGCGGTGCTCAAGCAGATCTGCGAAGAGGCATTTGATCCGTGCCTGGTGACAGTTGTCGAGGGCGGGCGCGCCGAGAACGAAGCGCTGCTCGATGAGTGCTGGGACAAGATTTTCTTTACCGGTAGCGTTCCGGTCGGCAAGCTCGTCATGGAGCGCGCAAGTAAAAACCTTACGCCCGTGACGCTTGAGCTGGGTGGAAAGAGTCCCTGCATCGTGGATGCGACGGCAAACTTGAAGGTTGCGGCACGGCGTATCGCCTTTGGTAAATGGCTCAACGTGGGGCAGACCTGTGTGGCGCCCGACTACCTGCTGGTCGATACGCGTGTGCACGACGAGTTGCTGGGCCTCATCAAGGAAGAGGCGCGCCGTATGTTTGGCGAGCATCCGCTCGACAACGAGGATTACGGGCATATCGTCAATGCCAAGCATTTTGCGCGCGTGCATGGGCTAATCGATTCCGATAAGGTCGTGCTTGGAGGTGCTGCGCGCGAGGCTTCGCTCAAGATTGAGCCGACAATTTTGGACGGCGTGGCCCCCGATGACGCCGTGATGCAGGAGGAGATTTTCGGTCCCATCTTGCCGGTGCTGACGTTTGAGAGCCTAGACGAGGCCGAGACGTTTATTACGGATCGTCCGACGCCGCTGGCCCTGTATATCTTTAGCCAGGACCGTGAGGTTCAGCAGCGCTTTGTGCGTTACGTGCCCTTTGGTGGCGGTTGCGTCAACGACACGATCATGCATCTGGCTACGAGCCATATGGGCTTTGGCGGCATGGGAGCGAGCGGTATGGGGCAGTACCATGGACGCGAGAGCTTCGATACGTTTAGCCACAAGAAGAGCATCGTGAACAAGGCAACGTGGCTGGACGTGCCATTCCGCTATGCCCCTTACGCAAACTGGAAGCACAAATTCGTGCGCATGTTTGTGCATTAGAATCAGATGACATAGGGACAAACGGTCGAAAAGGCGCAGACAGGATGAATTTGTGTCCGCACGGACCCGTAGACTTCTCGGCAAGGTTAAACGCCGGTTTATCCGGCCGTTAGGGGAGTTGCTATGTACGAGCCTTCACGTGTTCTTCTGTCGTTTCACATTGCGGGATTTCAGTATGCCGACGGCGCTTTGGTCCTAGGAGATCTTAAAGTGGGCGATAAACTGACGCTGTGCGCCGAGCGCGATAATCCCCATGATCCCGAGGCGGTTGCGATCTACTACGGCAACACCAAGCTTGGCTATGTTCCGGGAAACGAGGTCGGTCCGCTGTCCTTGATGATGTATTACGGCCATGAGGACGTATTTGAGGCCCGCGTGCAGCAGGTTGCCCCCGAGCGTAGCCCGTGGCACCAGGTGCGCGTTGGGCTCTATGTGGTGGATGCCCGCTAATCGGTAAGGGAGGCTGCCATGTTTGATGACGATGACCTGTTCGATTTGACGGACGATTCGTTTGAGTGGGATATGCTACTCGACGACGATGAACTGGAGCAGGATCGCAAAAAGCAAAAGGATAAGAACGCCCAGGGTAAAGGTACGAATAAATAGACAAGCGCCGTCGCGGACTGTTTGGCGGGCTCTTTGGGTAACTGCCGCATCGCTGCGTCTGTATACTTAGCACGAGTTGGACGCGTTGCGAAATGAGGACTGAGACGATGATGTGGTTTACCGCCGACCTGCACCTGGGCGATACGAATATCTTGCACGACATGGACCGACCGTTTGGCTCGGTTGAGGAGATGAACCGCAAGGTCATCGATGTCATCAATGAGTGCGTGGCTGCGGACGACCGCCTCTATATTCTGGGCGACTTTACCTATCGTCTACCCCTAGCGGATGCCGTGCGCCTGCGCGAGCGCATCGAATGCCAGAACGTGACGCTCATCCGTGGTAACCATGACGGCGACTGGGAAGATCCCGACGTGCCGCAGATTTGGGAAGACGTGCGTGATTACCTGGAGATTGCCCCCGGCTATGCCAAGGGTCATCGTCTGGTTATGAGCCACTACCCCATGCTCAGCTGGAATGGCAAGGCACGTGGCGCCATCATGCTGCACGGGCATATCCACAGCAGGGGAGACCGCACCAATACGCGCAACCGCGATCGCGAACGTCCTATCTTTCGCTACGATGTCGGCCTCGATGCCAACGAGTACAAGCCCGTAAGCCGTGACCAAATCCTAGGCTTCTTTGGATTGTAATTCTCGAACCGTCACACAAAACGCCACAAAGGGGACGGGCGCCTTTGTGGCGGTTCTGGCGCCGTTGCCATTATGGTGGCGGCACCTTTTTTGTCCGTGCGGCGCGGTAGAGTGTAGGCGGTTGAAATTTGCGTCCTTCGAGGAGCTGCTATGAACGAGATCAAGTGCCCACATTGCGGCGAAGTTTTTAAGGTCGACGCGTCCGGCTATGCGGATATCGTCAAGCAAGTGCGCGATGCCGAGTTTTCGCGCGACCTGGATGAGCGTGTGAAGGCGGTCCAGCGCGAGGGCGAGCAAGCGCTGGAGCTTGAGCGCTCGCGTTCGATGGCTGCCTTGCAGCAGGCAGAGTCCCAGCGCAACGCTCAGCTTACCGAGCAGAAGAACGCTGCGGCTCAACAGCTGGCACAAGAGGTTGCCAAGCGCGATGCTGAGCTCGCCGAGCTGCGTGCCAAGCTCGAGGGCGCTGCCGCAGAGCGCGAGAGTGCAAGCCAGCGCGCGGCGGTAGAGGCACGAGCCAACGCTCAAAAGGAGAATGCCGAACTCCAGCGCGAGATTGACAATTTGCGTGCGCAGCTGGAGCGCAAAGATGACGAAGCCAAGCTTGTCGAGTCGGCGGCGCGCAATGCCGCTCAAAACGATTTAGCTGCACGTGATGCTCAGATTGCCGAGCTGCAGGCCAGGCTTGCCGCGGCGGACAAGGCCCAGGAGATGGCGCTTGCCGCTGCCGCGGCAGAGTCGCAGCGTGAGCTCGATGCCGCTCGCAGCGAGGCCGAGCGCGCGCTTGCTGACTATCGCGCGAAGGTACAAGAGAGGTTTTCCGCCGCAAAGGCTCAGTCTGAGCGCGAGGCCGAGGGCCTTCGTGCACAGCTTCGTGAGCAAGAACTTTCTGCAAAAATGGAGCTGTCGAAGGCGGTCGCCGCGGCGGAGCGAGAGCGCGATGAGGCGCGTGCCAAACTGACGAGCGAGCTGGCGGTGCGCGATTCTCGCGAGGAACAGGCCAAGGCGGCACACGAGCTCGAGCTTGCGCAGGCCAAGCGCGCGAGCGATGACCTGATTCGCTACAAGGATGAAGAGATCGAGCGCCTTAAGGACATGAAGGTCCGTCTGTCCACCAAGATGGTGGGCGAGTCGCTCGAGCAGCACTGCGAGACCGAGTTTAACCGTCTGCGCATGACGGCATTTCCCAACGCGTACTTCGAGAAGGATAACGATGCGTCCGAGGGTACCAAGGGCGACTTTATCTTCCGCGAGTGCGACGCGAGCGGCAACGAGGTCATTTCGATTATGTTCGAGATGAAAAACGAGAACGACGAGACCGCGACCAAGCATAAAAACGAGGACTTCTTTAAGAAACTCGATCACGATCGTCGCCAGAAAGGCTGTGAGTACGCGGTGCTCTGCACGCTGCTCGAGCCCGAGAGCGAGCTCTATAACGTAGGGATAGTCGACGTGAGCTATCGCTACGAGAAGATGTACGTGATTCGCCCGCAGTTTTTCATTCCCATGATCACGCTCCTTCGCAACGCCGCCATGGGCTCACTGCGCTATAAGCAGGAGCTGGCGGAGTACAAACAGCAGAATATCGACGTCACGAACTTCGAAGCCAAGATGGAGAAGTTCAAGAATGATTTCGGTCGCAACTACGAGATCGCGAGCCGCAAGTTCCAAACGGCAATCGATGAGATCGACAAGACGATTAGCCATCTGCAGAAAACCAAGGAGGCATTGCTGTCCTCCGAGAACAATCTGCGCCTAGCCAACAAGAAGGCCGACGATCTTACCATTCGCAAGCTCACGTGGGGCAACAAGACCATGAAGGCGGCGTTTGACGAGGCGCGCGGGGCTGCGCCAGAGACAAACGATGAGCCAGCCGAGGTGGATTCGTATGAGGTCGAGGATACCGAGTAAGGCATAGCGTATAGTGCAAAAACGGGGCCGCTGGCGATATTGCCAACGGCCCCGCTTCGTTTCGTTCCAGTATGTTCGACTAGTCCTCGAGCAGGTCTTCGATAAAGCCGACGCGGTAGTTTTTGAAGATGACTTCACCGCCGTCTTGCGTGGCGTCCAGATCGACATCGCCCATGATGCCAAAGTCGTGGTCGCCGTCCTCGTCGGCAAAGATCTGGTGCACGTGCCATACGTGCGCGGTCTTCTCGTCGGACTCATCGATGGAAAACATCGCGGCGCTGCGGGCATCTCCGTCGGTGAGGATTTCCTCGTGCAGCTCATGGTAGGCATCGAGGGCCTTTTGCCAGCGGATCTCGCTCATGCCCCAGTCGTTGTCGAGCTCGCCCAGGTCGCGAACGTGCTCACGGGCGGCAAGGGTCACGCGGCGAAAGAGCGCGTTGCGCACCAGCAGCGTGCAGCCGCGGCGGTCCGCCACGACCTCGTCGATGCCCTGTGGCGGCGCGGCATTGAGGGCTGCCGGGTTGCCGGCGTTCTCCCACTCGTCCACCAGGCTCGAGTCCACCGAGCGCACCACAAAGCCCAGCCACGAGATAATGTCGCGCAGGCGCTCGTCGCGCTTCTCGATGGGTACGGTGCGGTCGAGCGAACGGTAGGCCTCTGCCAGGTAGCGAAGCAAAATGCCCTCGGAGCGGGCGATGCCGAGCTTTTGAATGTAACCCTTAAAATCGCTCGCGCTTTCCAGCATATCGCGCAGGACACTCTTGGGAGAGAGCTGGTAGTCGTTTGCCCAGGGCACTTCCTGGCAGTACTTGTCAAAAGCGGCGTCGAGCAAATCCTCGAGCGGCTTTTCGTACGTGACGTCTTGAATGCGCTCCAAGCGTTCCTCATACTCGATGCCGTCGGCCTTCATTTCGGCCATAGCGCGATCGCGTGCGGCGCGCTCCTGTGCACGCAATACCTGCTTGGGGTCCTCGAGCGTGGCCTCGACCATCGAGATGAGGTCCATGGTATAGGTCTCACTTTCGGGGTCGAGCAGCTCCAGCGCGGCAAGCAAAAACGGCGAGAGCGGCTGGTCGAGCGCAAAGTCCTCGGGCAGGTCGACCGTCAGCGCGTAGTCGATGTCCGGCGCGGCGTCAGCCGGAGCGTCGGGTGCGGGCGGCACCTCGGTGCGCACGACGACGCCGGAGTCGATGAGCGTGGCGAAGATCTCGTCGGCGCGAACCTCGAGCTTGGCCTTTTCTTCGGGGGTCTGCAGGCTTGTCTCGATGAGGTCGTGTACGCGGGCTCGGGCATTGCCGCCCTGCTCGACCACACTAATCACCATAGAGTGCGTGATGCGCAGGCGTGGCTTGAGTGTTTCGGGTTGCGTCTCGATCAGGTGCTCAAAAGTTTGCTTGTTCCATGAGACAAAGCCCTCGGGGGCCTTTTTCTTTTTAATCTTACGGAGTTTTTTGGGGTCGTCGCCCGCCTTGGCCATAAGCTTGGCATTCTCGATCTCGTGCTCAGGTGCCTCGGCGATTACCATGCCCTCGGTATCGAAGCCCGAGCGACCGGCGCGACCGGCAATTTGATGGAACTCGCGGGCGCGCAGGCGACGCATTTTGTAACCATCGAACTTGGTGAGCGCAGTGAGGACCACGGTGTGGATGGGCACGTTGATGCCGACGCCGAGTGTGTCGGTGCCGCAAATGACGGGCAGTAGGCCCTGCTGCGCCAGGCGCTCGACCAGCAGGCGATAGCGCGGCAACATGCCAGCATGGTGCACGCCGACGCCGCATCCAAGCAGGCGCTTGAGAATCTTGCCAAAGGCCGTGGAGAAGCTCGTTCCCTTTGCCGCTTCTTTGATGGCTTCGCGCTGCTCCTTGCTGGCGATGCCAAAATTGGCGAGCGACTGTGCCGTCGCAAGGGCGGCATCCTGGCTAAAGTGCACGATATAGAGCGGGGCCTCGCCACGGCGCATGGCGAGCTCGACCGTGCCCTCGAGGGAGGTCGTCACATAGTCGTAGCTCAGCGGAACAGGACGCGGGGCATCGACAACCAAGTCGCAAGCAGCGCCGGTGTGCTCCTCGAGCGAGGCGGCGATGGCGGAGACATCGCCGAGCGTGGCGCTCATGAGCATAAACTGCGTGTGGGGCAGGGTGAGCAGCGGTACCTGCCAGGCCCAGCCGCGGTCGGGGTCGGCAAAGTAGTGGAACTCGTCCATGGCCACGCAGCCCACGTCGGCGCCCTCGCCCTCGCGCAGCGCATCGTTGGCAAGGATTTCGGCCGTGCAGCAGATGACGGGCGCCTTGGTATTGATATGCGTATCGCCGGTGATCATGCCGACGTTATCGCGGCCGAGTACCTGTACCAGGTCGAAGAACTTTTCGCTGACCAGGGCTTTGATGGGGGCCGTGTAATAGCAGCGCTTGCCCTGAGCCATGCCCATAAAGAGCATGCCCAGTGCGACGAGCGATTTACCCGATCCGGTCGGTGTGCCTAAAATGACGTGATCGCCGGCGGCCAGGTCCATGAGGGCCTCTTCTTGGTGATCCCACAGCTCAATGCCACGGTCGCTCGTCCATTCAAAGAAGCGTTCGAAGGCCTGATCGGGCGTGAGCCATGGTTCGGGCTCGCTGCCGTCCTCGGGCTCCCACCAGGTGGGAGAGAGCGCGCCGAGCGAGCCAAACTCGGCTTCGGCTCCCGTGCCGCCCGAGAACGAGCTGGCGGCGCCGGCACCGGAGACGGTGCTGGCGGCGGTATCTGTCGTGGTCTGTGCCATGTGTTTGCTTTCTCTCGCGATTGTCCGCCAACTATTATGGCGTAGCGTCGCATCGATGCGTTCGCAGGCAAGAAAATGCAGGAAATGGGCGTTCTGCCCAGCTGTTTGGTGCAGTTGCCAACTAAGTGAGTAGACTTTTTGCAATATCGCGAGCACATGGCTTTTGCGCAAAGGCTCTACCTGCGGTTTTATTATTGGTTACGTGGGTTGTGCTTGGCTATTGCAATAAAGTCTACTCACTTAGATTTGAGGGTCGTTTGCTGGCGCCTATTTGCGCTTGTTTGCCGAAGCCGCGACCATCAGAGGCCCCTGGGACTCCTGCGGTAAGCGCTTCTTGCCCTTGCGGGCGCGGTTTTTAAAGTTCTCGACGGCCTCTTCCATGCCGAGGGGCACGTAGGTGAGCTCATCGAGATTGTCGGGCAGGTAGCACGCAAGGCTTTGCTCCTGCGCGCGCCCCGCCGTGAGCTGTTCGTCGCTGGGCAGCGCGTCGGGAGTGGCGCAAATGCCATAGACGGCGGCACCCATCTCGCGCGTGCGGCGCTCGTATTCGGTCTCGGGATGCTCGGGATGGTCGCGGCGAACGTCGTCACTTACCCAAAGTGTGTCGTAGCCGGCCGCGGCAAACTGCCCCAGGGCGTAGTCGCGCAATGGCTTGCTGTCGGTGCGCAGCGTGACGGTGGCGCCGGCTGAAAAAAGCGGGCGGTAGAGCATCAGATGGTCGACATGGACGAGTCGTTTTTTGGCGTACTTGGCCTTAGGCTGCGGCGTGGGAAAGTTGATGGTGATGGTATCGAGCTCGCCTGTGGCAAACAGCTGCGGCAACGATGCGGCGCCTCGGGGCAGGACGAGTGCGTTGGTCAGTTCCTGCTCGCAGATTTTCTGTGCGGCATAGGCGATGCAGATGGGCTCCTGGTCCATGCCGATAAAGAGCGTGTTTGGCTCGTGGGCCGCGCGCTCTACAAGGTACGTTCCCTTGCCGCAGCCAAGATCCAGGTGAAGGTGTTCGAAAGACTTGCTGCCTGCGGGCGCACAGGCCTCGCGCCAATCTCCGGCATAGATTTCAGGGTTCGTCTCAATCGCATCGGCGTAGCGCTCCAGGCGCTCTTCGAGCACAAAGTTCTTAGGCGTGCGAACGTGGACGGCTCCCATGAGGCTCCTTGGTCATAAGTATGGAACGCATAGCTGCGCGTTCCATCAATGGGTTGAAAAAAGGGTAGGCATAGCTTGCCCGAAAGATGCAGTGCGGCTCGACGGCGAGTCGTCGGCGCCTACAGGCGCTTGAGAATCACGTAGCGGTTGAGCTCGCCACTGCGACCGTCGGCATGGAAGCGCTCAAGCTCGCGTACGGGGACCTCGCCGCTCTTGTAGAACGTGCGCACGCCGCGCACCAAGTCGGTGATCTGCTGATCGTCAAAGTGGTGGCAATAGCGGTAAGCATGGCGGTCGTTTTGCCAGCCAATGAGGTGGTCGCCGGCTTCAAACTGCGCTGAATCGTAACCCTCAAACGGCGGGGTGAGCTCGGCGCGGGCCTCGGCTCGAACGGCCTTGCGCGCCATGCGCTCGTCGTTCATAAACTCCCAAAAGCTAATGGCGATGATGCCGCCCGGGCGCGTCTGGCGCACCAGGGCGTCGAGCACGCGTACGCGGTACTCGCACGACGGCACGTGGTGCATAAAGCCAAAGCAGACCGAGATGTCGGCGAGCGGGGCGTCGAAAAGCACGTCGGGTGTCTCGGCGGGGTTGAGCTTCATGAGGGCGTCGAGCACGTCGAGTTCCTGGAAGTGCAGGTTGGGAATGCGCAGGGCGTGACCGCGTGCATCGATGGCCAGGTCTTGGCACGAGTCGACGCCATAGAACTCAAACGGGCAGCTGGCATCTGCCGAGGAGTTTGCGCCGTCGACGCCCTTGGCGGCAAGTGCGCCGCCGGCGGCAAAGTTCTCGAATCGCATATTGCCGCAGGCGAGATCGAAGACGCGGACGGGATGCTCGATCCTGGCAACGTCGAGCTGCCCGAGCGCGATGTCCATGGTGCGTACCCAGCCGGGCCACGGGGCCTGACGCGTATCGGAAAAGGAGGCGGAGTGCTCGCGATAGAACGTGTTGTTGAGCTGGATGAGCGATGAGGCGAAATCGCGGTTCACGGCGCGGGACTCCCTCCGTTGGCGGTGCGAAATTAACAGTACGACCATACTACCGTTAACGCCGCAACGGGGACAACCAAGCTACGTGTCATTGCTTTGTTTGGACACATTTCCGCAGCTCATATGCACCCGCAACCGCCGGTTGTCAAAAATCTCACTAGAATAGGTGGCATGCTTTTGGCGGTGGCGGATAGATTTTTAACTGTGCAAGGCGCCTTAAGAACAAAAACGGTCCGGCGGCACGGCTGGCATCACATAGGAGGAACCATGAATGTAGAAACTGCGCAGCGGCTCGCCGACCTTCGCCGCAGCAAAGGCTTTAGTCAAGAAGGGCTGGCACGAAAGCTGGGACTGTCGCGCCAAGCGGTCAGCAAATGGGAACGCGCAGAGAGCTCGCCCGATACCGAGAACCTGATCTCGCTCGCCAAGCTCTATGGTGTGAGCCTGGACGAGCTCCTCAATCCGAGCGATGAGATCGAGGACGATATCGAGTTTGAGAACGAGGACCGCGCCCGCCAGCGCGAGGCCGAGGCGGCAGAGCGCGCACGCACCCATGAGGCGGCGGCACGTGCCACCGAGGCGGCAACACAGGCGAGTGATGCTGCGGCCAAGGCGGCGCAAGCGGCAAGCTGGAGTGCGCAGGCCGCCAATGCTGCTACGGCGCAGGCGACGAGTGGCGGCACAGTTGGCTCGACTCCGGTGAAGGGCCCGTTCCAGTCGTTCCCGTATTGGGCCGTGTGCTGGCTACTGTTCTTTTTGCTGATGTTCCCGTTTGGCGCCGGCCCCTTTGCTGCGCTGATCTTCTTTACGATTCCCATCTATCACTGGGTGGCGCGTGCGCTCGATGGCGATTGGGCGCGCGGTGATATTCAGGTTGGTCCGGCGTCGGTGACGGCTAGGGCTCGGAATGTTTCCGCTGCGGTTGATACTGACGTGGCTACCGCGACCACCGCTGAGCCGATTGCCAAAGAGGGTGATGAATGATGAAGCTTTCGCATGAATCCAAGGTACGCTTGGGCGTTGGCGTCGGAGCGTTTGTACTCATCATTGGGCTTGTCTTTGGCATTTCGCGGCTATTGGCTCATTCCGATATGGTGCGTACGACCGGTATTCTATCTGGCCATTTGTCTGATTTTGACGATATGTTTGACGAGGACGATCTTTTGGATGGTGGTAACTATTCCGCTCGGCCTCAGCAGCTTTCGAGCACGACCTTTGATGCCGATGAGTTCCGCTACCTCGATTTCGATATCAATGCGGCTTCGGTGGACGTCAAGGTTGTTGATGGCAACAAGGCTCGCGTTATAGAGCGGGGGCGCGTTGCCGAGGGTATGGATGCCTCCAAGGCCGCGACGCAAAACATCGCATCCGTCGAGGACTCGACGCTCAAGGTTTCTCAGTTTGGAAGTGATGACGGTAAGGCAATCGATCGCTCAGTTACGGTTGAGCTGCCACGCCGTGTTGCCGAACATCTGAAGGGAGTCAACGCGCACGTGGGCTCGGGTGATCTGCAGATTGCCGGTGTCATCTGTGATGGTTTCGACCTTTTCCTGGGTGCGGGAGATGTAGAGTTTTCGGGCAGCGTGACTGATGCGCTCAGCGCTGAGGTCGGTTCGGGCGATGTGACGTTCGAGCTTTACCAGGCCCCCGCGAAGTCGATGGACGTGAGTGTGGGCTCGGGCGATGTGGAGATGACGGTTCCGAACTCGACGGGCTTTAAGGCGAGCGTCACCTTGGGCAGCGGCGACTTCGAGAGCGATTTCCTTCCGCTTGGCTACGACGGCGAGACCATTTTGAATCTTGAATTCGACAACGGGGATAAGTCTGCCACGTATCGTTTTGAGGTCGGTTCGGGTGACATGTCGTTTGATCCGGAGTGACATGCGGTTTTCGGAGATCGGTACATATAGGCGTGCTCTTTGATGGAGGCGCCGGGGCCGTGACGGGCTCCGGCGCCTTTGCCTTTACAATGGGGGCATGGAACAGATTATCTTGAACATACTTGAGGCCCTGCGTCGCGGCGAGACCGTGGATGACAAAGCGCTCGTCAAACTGATACATGCCGAGGCACGCCGTGAGGGTGCCGACAAGCGCGATTTGGCCAAGCGTCGCCTGCTGCCGTTCTACCAGCGGGTGAAGCGCGAGGAGCCGGCTCGGTGGGCTGCGTGGAATGTCGATTCCGATCTGGAACGTCAACTGCTGCAGGTGCTACGCATGAAGCCGCGCCGAACGGCCTCGGGCGTGGCGACCATTACCGTCATCACCAAGCCGTGGCCCTGTTCGGGCGATTGCCTGTTTTGCCCCAACGACCTGCGTATGCCCAAAAGCTATTTGCATGCCGAGCCCGCGTGCGCCCGTGCGGAGCAAAATTGCTTCGATCCGTATCTGCAGGTGAGCGCTCGTCTGACCGCGCTTTCGCAGATGGGGCATGCGACCGATAAGATTGAGCTCATTGTGCTCGGCGGCACCTGGAGCGACTATCCGCAAGGGTATCAGACGTGGTTTATGTCGGAGCTCTTCCGTGCGCTCAATGACGATGCCGTGGCTGGTGTGGCTGCCAACCCCATGTTGGCGCGTCCGGGCATCAGCCGTGCCGAGGCGGGGCGTCTGCTCGACGATGCACCCGCCGATGCGCTGCCGCCGGTGGTGGCGGAGCGTCGCGAGCGCTATCGGGCTGCCGGCATTGCGATAGACGAGGCCACGCTCGCTGCCGGCGTTGCCGACGAGCAGGAGCGTGTGGATGCTGCCGTGGGCGGCTATAACCGTGCGGTGCGTCGTTTGTACGGCTCCGGTACGCCATGGGGCGAGGTCGCCGAGTGGCAGACGGCAACGATGGAGGAGCTCGAGCGTCAGCAGCACATCAATGAGACGGCGAAGCATCGCGTGGTGGGACTCGTTATCGAGACGCGCCCCGATGCCGTAACGCCGCAGGCGCTTACGCTCATCCGCCGCCTGGGCTGCACCAAGATCCAGATGGGCATCCAGAGCCTCGACCAGTACCTGCTCGATATCAACGAGCGTCGCATTTCGGTGGGGCAAATCGAGCGGGCATTTTCGCTTGCGCGCCTGTTTGGCTTTAAGATCCACGCGCATTTTATGCTCAACTTGCTGGGCGCCACACCCGAGGGGGACAAGCGCGACTACGAGCGCTTTATGACCGAGGGGGCCTTTATGCCCGACGAGGTCAAGGTCTACCCGTGCGCGCTCATCGAGGGCTCGCGTCTGGTGGGCTGTTACGAGCGCGGCGAGTGGCGCCCCTATACCGAGGAGGAGCTACTCGACGTGCTAGCCGATGACATCGTGGTGACGCCGCCGTTCTGCCGTATCAGCCGCATGATCCGCGATTTTAGCTCCGAGGACATTATGGTGGGCAACAAGAAGCCCAACCTGCGTCAGCTCGTCGAGAACCGCCTGGCTGCTCGGGGTGACGGTGCGACGGTGCGTGAGATTCGCTATCGCGAGATCAGCACGGCGGGTGCCGACTTGGATGAGCTGACCCTTGACGAGGATGTAGCGTACGAGACGCCGGTGACGCACGAGCGCTTTTTGCAGTGGGTGACGCCGCAGGGCAAGATTGCGGGCTTTTTGCGCCTGTCGCTGCCCGACCATTCGTTTGTTGCCGCGCATGCGGACGAGTTGCCGACGACGCCGGACGAGGCGATGATTCGCGAGGTGCACGTGTACGGCATGGCGGCGCGCGTGGGCGACCAGGGCCAGGCGGCTCAGCATCACGGGTTGGGGCGTTTGCTCGTAGAGCGTGCGTGCGAGATTGCCCGGGATGCGGGGTATGCACGCATCAACGTGATCAGCTCGATTGGCACACGCGAGTACTATCGCCATCTTGGATTTTATGACCATGGCCTTTATCTGCAAAAGGAGCTCTAGATGAACAAACCGAGTGTTTCTGCCGGCGTTGTTGCCGGCGTTGCTCTGGGAGCCGCGGCGCTGGGTGCGGCTGCCGTCGCTGTTCGTGCTGCCTGCCTGCAGGTCGCGCGAACCCGCAATGGGTTGGCGCGTGTGAAACGCGTGCACGATGAGGGCGGCGATGAAGTCCGCGTATTGGTGCAAGGCGGTGTCTACCAAAGCGCGAGTTACGTCGGCGAGCGCTGGGCGGAGCCCGTCTTTGCGTATTATCGCGCGTTTGACGACGTGTTTGAGGCCGAGGATGC
This sequence comes from Collinsella sp. LCP19S3_B6, assembly GCF_052121815.1. Classification (NCBI taxonomy): domain Bacteria; kingdom Bacillati; phylum Actinomycetota; class Coriobacteriia; order Coriobacteriales; family Coriobacteriaceae; genus Collinsella; species Collinsella sp. LCP19S3_B6. Next base: position 25,747 of record NZ_JBQKDN010000018.1, on the reverse strand, counting down.
GATGCGTGACGTTTATGGTCACGGTATCAGCCGTATGCTTATGCTAGGTGGCGGCGGGTTTGCCTATCCCAAATTTGCGCTGATGTCGCATGAGGGCCTGCGCATGGACGTTATCGAGTATGACGGAGAGATTACGCGCCTGGCGCGTCGCTGGTTCTACCTAGACGAGCTAGAGCGCGCGGCGGGCGATCGCCTGCGGGTGATAACCGCTGAGGCTCGCTCGTATCTGGGTGTGACGAGCGTGGGCCATCGTCGCTACGACGTGGTCGTGAGCGATTGCTTTGGCGGTGCCGAGCCCGTACGCGAGCTGGCGACGGTTGAGGCGTTGCGTTTAGTGCGGGGCAGCCTGAACCCCGGGGGTATCTACGTTGCCAATATCGTGAGCGCAAACGAGGGGAGCGATGTAACGTTCCTGCGCGACTGCGCTGCCACGGCACTCGAGGTATTCGCCCACGCCTGGGTGGTCCCCTGTGGCGATACAGAGTTCGGCGGCGAGGAAAACTACCTGCTCATCGCCAGCGACGGGAACTATGCCTTTGCCGAAGCCGTGCCCTTTGACGCCGACTTCCTCGGCGCCGTCCTTCACGACTAGCGCGTCTTTCTGCGACCAGTCTTTCTGGGACGGGGCTTTTTAGCTGCTTTCGGATGCCGGCTCGCTCCACATCGGGAGCAGTCAATTTGGGACGGGGCTATTTTAGCTATCCCTGCCACTAATCGGACAAACCTTTCGCTTTACCTGCAAGGGCAGCTAAAATAGCCCCGTCCCAAATTGACTGCTCATATAGTCAGCCCCGTTTTATGCGTGGTCGCGCCAGCTGCGGACACGCTGCTTCATACCCTCTATGTCGAGCACGCCTTCGGCAAAGCCCTTACGCACGAGCTCTTCGGGAACGAACTCATCGTAACGATCAAAGTAAGGCACCTCGCCGGGATAGACGAGCTCGATGGGATCGAAGTCCTTCTCGGCCTCGGCGGCGAGTACCTCAAAGAACGTCTCTTCGTCGGCCTTCATCTTAAACTGCATAAAGTACGGGCGCGACGGGTCGAGTCCGCGAAGGCCCAGCTCCGCGGCACATTTAATCTTGAGCATGCGCTCGAGCGCCAAAAAGGCATAGCTGCCCAGCCAGGGGAAGAGCGCCCAGGTGTCGCCGCCCAGGTTAATGAGCGGCCTAGTGCCCGCACCCGAAATCTCGGCCGTATGGCGAGCCTGCGCCAGACGGGCTCGCGCGTTACCCATAAGGTATGGATACGCGGCATGTTCGTTGAGCGCTTTACGCATGCGCTCGAGTACATGCGTGTTGATGTCGCCGGGGCAATCGCCAAAGTAAGCCGGCACACGGCCCTTGACCTGCGTGGCAAAGACGGTATGGCGCTTCCAGTCCACTTCCTCGACAATCCAGCAGTGCCCGGCGATGGCGATGCGTTCACCGGGCGGTGGGGGATTGACGATCGTGCCCAGCTCGGCCGACTCGCTGCGGACGGTGAACTCCTCGTTTTCCTGGAACACGGCGTAGAACTTAAAATTGTTGATGATGCGCTCGCCCGCGAGGCCCACGATGAGCCCGCCGCCCTCGGTGACCTGGATATGGTCGATCTTAATGAGGTGACGCAGCAGCACGCGATAGTCATCGGCTGAGACGCGGTGGAAATAACTGAGCGTGAGCACGCGCTGGGCAAGTTCTGCCGGCGTGAGCTCTCCGGTGCTGGCAAGCGTCGACATAGTCTGGTGATAGAGCAGACTGTAGGGGAGTCGATCGAGCTCGGGCGGCTCGACCCACTTTTCCTCGCGATAGAGTTGTACGAGTGCGATGCCCTGCAGGAGCTTCCACGGAATGGTTTCGGGCATCATCGTGCGCGGCTCGGGTTCTTCCTCGCGCATGACAAACCACATCTCGGGCGGAAGGTCGCGGCGTCCCGTGCGGCCCATTCGCTGCAAAAAGGAACTGACGGTAAATGGCGCATCGATCTGAAATGCACGCTCCAGACGGCCGATATCGATGCCAAGCTCAAGCGTAGAGGTGGTGACGGTCGTCTGTGCCTGCTCTTCATCGCGCATGAGCTCTTCTGCCGTCTCGCGCAACGATGCCGAAAGATTGCCGTGATGGATGAGGAAACGGTCAGGCTCGTGTCGGCTCTCGCAGTAGCTGCGCAGCATGGAACATACGGCCTCTGCCTCCTCGCGCGAGTTGGCAAAGACCAGACACTTGCGCCCGCGGGTGTGTTCGAAGATATAGCCCATGCCGGGATCGGCGTTGTCGGGTGCGGTGTCGGTGGGGTTGAGGAGCGCTTGCTCGGCGGCCCGGGGGATGTCGACTTCGCCCTCGGGGGCCGAAGAAGTGCAGCGGTTCCCGGAGCTAGCCTTACCCTGTGCCCGTTCGCGACGTTGACGGCGCTCCTCCTGTGTGGGCTGTCCGCTGTGGCTCATGACTTGGGTGTCGGCCGGCAGCGCCGTGGGTGCCGCTGCCTCAATGCGCTCGGAGGCAAGCACTTCGGCCTCTTGAGGACCCATGCTCTCGAATCCCCGCTGCTGTGCCTGGGGACCCGAGTTATAGAAGTGCTCCATGGAGATGCGCCATACGCGGCGCGGTTCCTCAAAACGGGGGATAACGCAGTCACGTCCCGTTCCCTGTGAGAGAAAAGCGCCCGTGCGCTCGGGGTCGCCGATGGTGGCCGAAAGGCCAATGCGTCGAGGCTGCACGCCGGCCATGCGCGAGAGTCGCTCGATAAGGCAGAGCGTCTGCCCGCCACGGTCGCCGCGCATGAGCGAGTGGACCTCGTCGATGACCACATAGCGCAGGTCGCAAAACATGCGCGGGATCGCCATGTGCTTATGGATCAGGAGCGCCTCGAGTGACTCGGGCGTAATCTGCAAGATGCCGCTCGGCTTTTTGATGAGCTTAGCCTTGTGCGACTGCGAGACATCGCCATGCCAGTGCCAGACAGGGATATCGGCCTCTTCGCAGAGGTCGTTAAGGCGGACGAACTGATCATTGATGAGCGCCTTGAGGGGGCCGATGTAGAGGGCGCCCACGCTCGCGGGCGGCTTCTCCCAAAACTCGGTCAGGATGGGAAAGAAGGCCGCCTCGGTTTTGCCGGAAGCCGTGGATGCCGTCAGGAGCACATTGTCTTGTGTGTTAAAGATGGCATCTGCCGCCGCAACCTGAATGGAGCGGAGACTCTCCCAATCGTGGGAGTAGATGAAGTCTTGGATAAACGGGGCGTAGCGGTCAAAGGCGTTCACGGGGCCTCCTTTCAAAAGCGAATCTCTCAACGCGGCGGGCAGTGGCTTGCTGCATGACTGCTTCAATGTTTGCCCAGATAAAACCTGCCAAAATAAACCTGTCCCTTTTTGGCAGGTTAGATGGCGAATTCGGCGAAGTTGCGGTCGGCGCCTGCGGTGCCGGTGTCGTCTGTTGCGGCTGCTGGCGCGTCACCGCCGACGCTTTGCAGCAGCTCGGCCACGTTGGCGTCGGGGTTTTGGCATAGGATGTCGAGCAGCTCGATAAAGTCACGAATGACTTCGCGCGGCGTCAGATGCGTGTCGGCTCCCACGCGACCGAACTCAATCTTGAGGAAGTCCACCAGGTCGCTCTCGGTAAGCGTGGGCGTCCAGCCAAAGTAGCCGGCGTGAATTTGCATGAGTTTTTCGATCAGCACCAGCAACTCTTCGTAGGTGAGTGGCTGCAGACGGATGATGGGCGCGAGCATGTCCTTAAGGTCCTCGCGTGCAAAGCGGCCCTGAGCGAGTCGGCTGCGCAGGGCCTCGTAGGAGAACACGCCGCGGCGGCGGTCTTCGATGGAGGTTGGCGTGCCGCCCATGATCATGCCCAGGTACTGCGCCTTGCCCTGGAGCGTGTCATTGTACATGGTCAGGATCTTCTCGTAGTTGTATTGGCGCGTGATCGCGTTGGGAATCTTATACAGATTCACGAGTTCGTCGATGAGCACCAGCATGCCCTTGTAGCCGCTGCAGACCAAAAAGCGCGCAATGAGTTTAACGTAGTCGTACCAGTCGTCATCGCTGATGATGGTTGAGGAACCCAGTTCGGCGCGAGCCTCGCTCTTGGTGCGGTATTCGCCGCGGATCCATTTGGTTACGCGGCTCATGGCCTCTTCATCGCCCTCGGATACGGCCGTGCGGTAGCGGCGGAGCATGCGGGCGAAGTCGAAGCCGTGGACCATCTCCTCGAGCGGGGCCAGTTGGGCATTGACGACCGACTCGTCGACGTCGGCACACGAGGCGACCCAGCGATCCAGAATAAGGTTGAGCGCACCGCCCTCGGGGCGCGTCTTGGTCGATATGTTGCGGATGAGCTCACGGTAGGTGGCAAGGCCCTGCCCCTGACCGCCCTGCAGGCGGCGCTCGGGCGACAGGTCGGCATCGGCGACGACGAACCCCTCGCCCATGGCGTGCGTGCGGATGGTCTGGAGCAAAAAGCTCTTGCCTGCGCCGTAGCGACCGACCAGAAACCGGAAGCTCGCGCCACCGTCGGCGATGAGACTCAAATCGGTGAGCAGGGCGCGGATCTCGACCTCGCGCCCTACGGTGATATAGGGAAGGCCGATGCGCGGGACCACACCGCCCTTGAGTGAGTTGAGAATGACGGCAGCGACGCGCTTGGGCACGCGGGGTGCTGCGGATGCGGTATCACTCATGGTCTAGGTATCCTCTCACGTCTGCTTCGTAATCCTCGATAATTTGCGGTCCTGCCGCGCCGAACTCGATAACGGTGTCTCCCACCAGGTCAAAGAGCGTCTCGTTGATGCTGTCGACGAGCATATCCTCGCTCTGGCCCGACCTCTCCACTGCCGATGTCGCTTGCGCTGTGTTTTGCTCGAGGAGCGCGCGAAGAAAGGCATCTTCGGCGGGCGCGAGTTTGTTCGTAGCTTCGGCAGACGCGGGCGTTACGGGTGCGGGCGCAGGCACGAGGAGCGGTGCCATGACGCCAAACTCTTCGGCGGAGGCAGTCGGCTTGTCGGGTTCGTCTTGCTGAATGGTCATCTCGCCAGGTTCGGCAGTCATGCCGGGCGCAGACTCGCGGCCCGGCTGCTCGATAAGCGTTGCCTCGGCTTCCACGGGCGTGCCGTCCTCGCGCTCCTCATCAATCAAAAGCGCTTCACGCGTTTGCGCGGCGGCGCTCCGAATGTGCCCCAGCTGGCTCAAATCGATATCGATCTTGACGGGCTGGTGTGCGGCATCCCACGAAAGCCATGCCACGATCTCGTCATCGATGATTTTGGCCAGATATTTGGGGACCTTTTCCTCCTTCAGGGGGTGGGCGGGGGCTAGGGCCAGGCGCAGACGTTGGTCGCAGGCGCGCATCATCTCACCAAGCTTGCTGCTCTTTTGCCTGCTGCCGTGAATTCGCATGCATTCCCAAAAACCATTTTGGCAGCGGTAGATATGGATGGGGTCAAGACGGTATTCGCAGTCCTCGTGGCGCTCGGGCGCAAAGAACACGGCCGAGGCAAACATGGTATAAGGCATGGCCGTCTCCTCCCCAAACAAGCTCGCCACGATACCGGTCTTTCGATGCGTGTCATAGTAGCGCGCCATGCGGACGTACACGGCACATGCCACGTGGCGTAGGTCGCGATGGTGGCTGCGATCGAGTCTAGAGTTATCGAGGTTATACGTGGAGAGGGCGTTGATAGCGGCCATGAGTCGCTCCTCGCCCGCCTCGTCGGGCGGGAGGGGGAGCGTAGGCTCGGAGGTCTTGCGACGCGCAGGCGCCAGGTCCGGCGGCGTCGGTGCAGATGCAAGGTCTCGAGCCGCGCGCCGCAGCTCGATAAGGGCGTTATCGAACATGACGGTTTTAGAGTCGCGAAGCAGTTTGGGGTCGAGCCCGTGGAAAACGGCGTAATCTTGCAACCACACGCGTGCAAACCGGTCGATGCCGGGCTCGAAGGCACGATAGGCATTCCAAAAGGCCTTGATCTTGCTAAAGCCATCGAGTGGGTCATCTACGCCAATGCCGCAGATCAGCTCATAGAGATACAGGAAGGCAAAGGACGTAGACGTTTCCTCGACAGTTCCGCGGCGCACTTGGGCACGCCAGGTAAAGTAGCCGCGCAACTGTCGATCGCTCATGGCATTGTAGGTGGGAAAGTACGACTTAAAGGTGCCGTTGTAGGGACAATCGTCCTCGAAGTCGGCCATCAGCAGGCCTTGGCGGTAAAAGAGCTCCGCCTCCGATAGCCAACGTCCCGCGCCGCCTTTGGGATCATCTTGCCAGCGCGATATCTCGCGCATCTTGCGGTACTGGTCGGGGAGGAAGTTCTGCATCTGTCGACCGGTCTTGAGAATCGGCTCGTCAGCATAGATTTCGTTTGAGAAGCGGGCGGACTGATGGGTCCGGGCCTCGGCCATAATGCGCTCGATGAGCATCTTGACGTCCTGGTCGGCCACCGCTTCTCCTCTCCTAACGCAGCTTCGGTGACCTCATATCATAGCACAGCATCAAACAGGTGTTCGAGAAACCGCTACGTAGATAGATTTAGAACAAGAGGGCGTAGATGACCGCCACGACGACGGAGGGGAGCATGTTGGCCGTGCGGAAGGTCTGAGGTCGAATAAGGTTAACCCCAACACAGAAGATGAGCATAGAGCCCACAAGCGAAAGGCTGTCGAGGGCTGCGGTGGTCATGATGGGGGAGAGTGCGCCGGCAAAAAGCGTGATCGTGCCCTGGAATACGGCAACGGGCAGGGCCGAGAAGATGCAGCCGCGGCCAAGCGAGGCCGTCATGGTGCAGACGATGATGCAGTCCAGCGCGCCCTTCAGGGCAAGCGTGGACCAGTCGCCGAGCAGACCGTCCTGAATCGATCCTACGATGGCCATGGCACCGATACACACGGTGAGCGATGCCGAGACAAAGGCGTTGGTGAACTCGTTGTCGCCTTCGCTGCCGGTTTTGCGCTTGAGCCATTCGCCGAGGTTCTCGATGGCGGCCTCCAGGTTGATGGCCTCGCCGATGAGCGAACCGAGGGCAAATGAGACGATAAGCATGGTGGTGCCGGTGGTCGCCAACGCCTCTCCATCGATAACGAGCATCTTTTGCATGGTGCCGCCCAGGCCGATAAACAGAACACACAACCCCGACGCCTTCATGAGCGTGTCTTGGATGCGAGGCGTAATGAAGCGCCCACCCATAAGGCCAAGCAGACCGCCCGCGATCAAAAGCGCGACGTTGATGATCGTTCCTAAACCCGGCATGGACCCTCCTGTAATTGATGCCAACGCGGCAATCGTAGCAGAACGGGGAGGGGGCGCTCAGTATCCGAGCCAAGCGGCGGTTAGCGGTCTAGGACAGGATGGGGCTAAAGTCGAAGCGCAGCGTTATGAGGTGCTGTGGGGATTCGATGGCTGCGGCAATGATGTCGGCATCTCGTGCGCGATCGAACCCTTCAAGTTCCATTTGATAGGGGACGTCTTCTTGGATACCGATGCGACGAGGAACCAAAAGCTTGGTTCCGTCGAATTCTTCGGTTCGCGTTCCGTCTGCTGCAACGGAATAAAGGTGTAACTTGGCGGTCGTTGTGGCATCAAGTGCCGAGATAGCTTGGATATCGTTCGATGCGCTCTTTGCTCCCACTGCTGTAAGTGCCGTAGGCGCGACGACTTCGCCCGAAGGCAAAAAGACGGTATTGGGGAATGCGATGAGGATATTTTTGCGGCGGGGCGCATTGGCAGCGACTGGCTCAATGCTTGCAGCATCGACGGTTTCCGTGTGGTCGAGCGCGACCATCATGCAACAGTTGCCTTCGTCGACACCTGGGGGAGCGGCAAAGTCCAGGCCGTCTTTCGGTTGGGAATCGCCTAGTTCGGTGGCGCTTCCGCTTGGCTTCTCGAGAGGAACCGCAGCGTTGTCTTCTGATGATGCATCGTCAACATGTGCCGGTGCGTCTGCGACCTCGTCTTTGGGGGATTTGTCATTATCGCTCGATATAGGAGCGGCAATCTCGACGGACCCCACTCCGTGCCATGTCATTTGGAGCAGCGCCGGATCGGTGAGAATGCGCTGCACGCCCGGCGCCTGGGCATCGATATTGATGGGGGCGGGTTCTGATCCGCGCGTGAGGTTAAGCGAGCCCTTCTGCCTGGTGCTTTGAGCCTTTTGGTCGTCCGCGTCGCCAGCGTAGAACAGCAAAGGCGCATCTCCCGTTGCGATGGCTTCGGTGTCCGCCTTGGTCAGCCGCAGCGACGCCGTAAAGGAGATGATGGGCTGCGCGCCATCGACATTCGAGGGAACGCAGCCCAGGCATACACCCCCTTCTTCTTCATGGGCCGCGCTGTCGAAGACGACTTTTGCCCCGTTCGCCGAGTCATCGACCGAGGCAATATCGATGCGCAGCTCTAAGTCGCATGGGTCGCCATCGGCGTCGACTGCAGCCGATTTCCATGTGCAGACGGCGCAACCTGTCCGGGGGCCGCTCTCCTTGTCCGGTCGATTGATATCCACGACTATCGAGTCGACCGTATTGCGGTGAAGGCATCCCGAGGTTCGGACCGTGGCATGTGCGAGCGAAAAACGTTGGCAGGCGACGATACCCGACGAATTCGACGCGGGGTTCAGAGCTTGCGGTAAGGAGCTTGCGGTAAGGAGCTTGCCGTGGCGGGCGTCGCCCAAGCGGCGAGAGGCGTACCGCTCGCCAGTGCGCTGCAGAGCGCGGCAACGGGCAAAAGGTTTTTGGGTGCCATGGTTCTCCTATTTATTCCGCGTACTCCGGTCGTGCTTGGCTATTGGTTGCGTTTGATGTGCAGGCCAAGGCACGTCAGTCCTGCTCCCACCGTGGCGACGCCTACCGCAATGAGTTGCCGGGTGTCGCTCGTCTGGACGAGCGGCTCGTGACGGCTGCCGCGATTAAGGCCCGAAAGATCGACGGTCACTTCTGTGGCCGCCTGCGTTTGCTCTTGTTGAGCAAAGGCATTGCGGGTGCGGACGCCAAGATGCCGACGATGGCGGCCAGTGCAATCGCCTTAGGACGTGGCGTGCGCACCGGGTTCGACCGTCCAGGTGATGCTTGCCACTTGATCTCCCGTACCGGTGGCGTGGTAGATGTCACGCGTGACGCGGGCGACGTGGCCACTCACATTGAGCCTAATTTTGTCCGTTCCGTCGGCAATGTCCTTGTACTTCATGTCGAAGCTTGCGTCTTTGGAAAGATCGAGGCCCGTAGTCTGAGTCACCGAGCTGGCATCCTTTTCTGCCTTATCGGGGCCAACCTTAAAATCGATGGAGTTCTGGGCCGAGCCCGTCTTTGCGTCTGCAACGATTGTCCAGTCGTTCTTGGCCGTGACCTTCATGTTGGTGACGTGGATGCCGTATGCCGAGAGGTTGTCGATGGTAATCGTCTTGTCGGAGGGTCCTACAAGCGTTCCGTCGGCTTTGGCGGCAAAAGGGATGACCGTTGGCGCCTTAAACGAAACATTGCTAATGTCGGCCTTCACCGTCACATCGGTGGTTCCAACGCGCACCTCTGCCATGGCCGCCGTTGGCGCGGCGCCCATCGCAAGTGCGAGCGTAAGCCCTGCGCCCACGGCGAGTGCCCTGGCTCCGCTCAGGTTCATGGGTGTGTTCATAATCGATCCTTCTGCTCGTCACGGACTGTTTCCGTGATGGTTGGACGAATGGGGACAGGGTGCTGCCCCTGCGAGCGCGTCGGCCACTAGCCTTCTGCCTGTGCCACCCGCACTTTGACGCGCGTCGGATTGCCGTGGGTGTCGTAGGTCTTGGCATCGAGTGCCTGAATCTCGATATATGCCTCGCCTTCTTGGATATCGCCGGCGGGGCAGGTCTCAACCGTCTTGCCGGCTTCGACCACACCGGACTCATAGATGGTCTCGTCGTTTTGAATCACGCGGAAGCGCTGGGGAAACTTGTTGTCTTGGACGTTCTGCACGTTGACGCGCAACTTGCCGCCTTCCTGCAACTGTGCGACCGGCGCGACCGAGATCGTCATCATGTTGTCGCGGACGATGGCGTCGAGCTCATCCTGGATTTCTTGGCGCGATTTACCTTCTGCCGTCGTGACTGAGGCGCCCGCTTCGGGCACGGGCTGCGACTGCCAGGCGTATAGCCCTACGGCGATGAGGGCGCAGACGACAGCCAGGCAGACAACGACGAGTTTCTTGCGACGCCCCAGTCCTGCAAGGCGGGGCGGCTTCTTCGCACTCATGCGGCGTCCTTGGTGGTGTAGACACGTGCGAACGTGGACGGGTCCGCTCCAAAGAGCATGTGAAGCATCAGGCGGCGCGAGTAGATGAGCTCGTCGAAGTCGTGAGGGAGCTCGATGTTGTGGATACGCGCGATGTGGTGGGCGAGCGCCGAGAACGACTCGGGGTCGCAGATCACATCGGTGGTGACGTGGTAGACCTCCGTACCTGGAAATGCATCTTCGTCGAAAGGCAAGAGATAGGGGTCGTCATCGACTTCGATGGCGAAACCGTATTGGGGCCAGTAATATGCCATGGAAACCTCCCTGCTCTGGGGCCAAAACTCCTATTGGTTTGGCTGTCGATGCCGACCGTATCAGCCGCAACTTGCCCAATAACTAACCAATTGCTTGACGAGCCGATATCCCCGCAGGTAAAAGCATGTGAAAAAAATCTCAACTATTTTTGACTGATAAATGCACATGTTGTGGCTGCGCGGCAACGTGTGGCAAAAGCGTCGCTTGTCTCGAAAATTCCACCGTTCGCCGAATTGCGCGAACGTTAAAACGTCAATTATGGAGACGGTCTCGAACATGTCGGTGAAACGATGCGGTAACATTTCCCTGCAAACACTGTAGTTAGCTAAAGGGGGAGTTCGCGTGTCTGCAACCATCAAACCCTTCACCGACGAGTTCGAAGAGTATGGTCGCGATGAGTCTCGCACATCGGGCGAGGCCTCGAGCATCTCGTTTCCGACAACGGAGGACGAGGTCCGCGCCATTATGGAAAAGCTCCATGCCGAGCGTGTCCCGGTGACGGTTCAGGGCGCCCGGACCGGTCTTGCCGCCGGCGCCGTGCCTCATGGCGGTCACATTCTCAATACTTCCCGCATGAATCGCTACCTAGGCATTCGCCGCGATGAGCAGGGCCGCTTTCTTTTGCGCGTGGCGCCCGGCGTCGTGCTGTCTGAGCTGCGCAAGCAACTGGGCAAGAAAGTGCTGCCGACTGCCGGCTGGGACCAGGCATCGCTTGAGGCCTACGAGGAGTTCCAGGAAGCTCCCGAGCAATTCTTTCCTACCGATCCCACCGAGGCATCTGCCTGCCTGGGCGGTATGGTGGCATGCAACGCTTCCGGCGCCCGTAGCTACGCTTACGGCCCCATGCGCCCTCACGTCACGGGCCTTCATGTCGTGCTGACCGATGGCGACCTGCTCGAGCTTCACCGTGGCGAGGTTTTTGCACAGGGTCGTCGCCTTTCGCTCGTCACGGTGCAGGGCCGCACGCTCGAGCTCGACCTTCCCGACTACACCATGCCCAAGACCAAAAATGCTTCGGGCTATTTCGTTGCTGACGATATGGATGCCATCGATCTGTTTATCGGTGCGTGTGGAACACTCGGCGTCATCACCGAGCTCGAGATTGCCCTGCAGGCGGCGCCTGCGGTCGTTTGGGGCGTGAGCTGCTTCTTTGACAGCGAAGACAAGGCCGTGTCCTTCACCGATTCTGTACGTCCCGTCCTGTCCCACGCGGCTGCCATCGAATATTTCGATGCGGGCGCCCTGGATATCCTGCGTCGTCAGCGCGAGCAGTCGACTGCGTTCGCCTCGCTGCCGGCGCTCGACAAAGACGCCAAGGTCTGTGTCTACGTGGAGCTCGACTGCGACGACGAAGCCCAGGCGACTGAGGAGCTGTATCACTTGGGGTGGGTACTGGAGCTTGCGGGCGGCAGCGACGATGCGACATGGGTCGCGCGTACCGAGGTCGATCGCGAGTGTCAGCGATTCTTCCGCCATGCGGTGCCCGAGAGCGTCAACATGCTCATCGACGAGCGTCGCCGTACGGACCCCACCATTACCAAGCTGGGGTCGGATATGTCGGTGCCCAACGCGCACTTGGCCGATGTCATCGCCCTTTATCGCCGCACGTTGGCCGAAAGTGGGCTTGAATCTGCCGCCTGGGGGCACATCGGTAACAACCATCTGCATGTGAACATTCTGCCGCGCGATGCGCAGGATTACCGCCGCGGCGAAGAGCTCTTTGCCCAGTGGGCTTCCGAGGTCACGGCCATGGGCGGCGCTGTCTCCGCCGAACACGGCGTCGGCAAGATTAAGGCGGGCTTCTTGGAGACGATGTACGGTCACGAGGCCATGATCGAGTCGGCGCGGCTCAAGCTCCAGCTCGATCCTGCCGGGCAGCTGGGCCGCGGTAACCTGTTTTCGGAGAAGCTCTTGGATGAGCTCGTCCAGAAAGGGGGCGCGTGAAGATGAGCGATTTCCATATGGTGGTGTGCGTCAAGGCGGTGCCGGGCAGCACCGAGGTCAAGATGGACCCCAAGACCAATACCATCGTGCGCGATGGCAAGCAGGCGGTCATTAATCCCTTTGACGCGAGCGCTTTGGAATGCGCGCTGGCGCTGAAGGACGACTTTATCGGCTTTGGCATGGACGTGCGCGTAACGGTGGTGTCGATGGGCATCCCCGCGACTGAATCGCTATTGCGCGACTGCATCGCCCGAGGCGCCGATGACGCACTGCTGCTAACCGATCGCGCCTTTGCAGGTGCCGATACCCTGGCAACCACCTATGCCCTCAAGTGCGGTATCGAGGCGCTCGACGAGGACTTCGACCTGCTCATCTGCGGCAAGATGGCGGTGGACGGCGATACGGCCCAGATTGGTCCCGAGCTTGCCGGTGCCTTCGAGATTCCCTGCGTGACCGACGTGAGCTGCGTGCAGAGTGCGGGCTTTACGACCTGTGGTTCAGTGGCGCTTGTTCACGGCTGCGATGCCGGCGAGGAGACGGTCTATCTTGAGATGCCGTGCGCGATGACGACTGCCAAGGAGATTGGCCAACTGCGCATGCCGAGTATCGCCGGTATTCGTGCGGCCGAGGAGGCGGACGTGCGCGTGGTCAACGCTGCCGACGTGAACGCCGACCCCGCGCGCTGCGGTCTTGCCGGCTCGCCGACACAGGTCGTACGATCGTTTGTGCCCGACCGCGACCAAACGTGCGAGACCGTTGACGGAACGGCGTCCGAGCAGGCGGCGAAACTTGCCAAGATTATCGAGGGGATGGCATAGATGAGCGGACTGATTATCGATAGCGAAGCCTGTATCGGCTGTGGTCGCTGCGTTCGCGCCTGTGCCTCGGGCGGCATCGTAGTGGAAGGCGAGCGGCCCAACCGTTGCGCCCGCGTAACCGACGGCTGCATCCTATGCGGCGGGTGCGTCGACGCTTGCCCCGTCAATGCCATTTCGATCGAGCGCGAGGAGGCCGCCGGCGCGGTTGACCTCGATGCATATCGAGACATTTGGGTATTCGCGCAGACCGACGAGCACGATACGGTGGCTCCCGTTGCCTTCGAGCTCATGGGCAAGGGCCGTGAGCTTGCGGATACACGCGGCTGTCGCCTGGTGGCGCTGGTCGGCATGGGCCCCGAGGGTTCTCTCGGTGACCTGGAGCATCTGGTTTGCGCCGGTGCAGACGAGGTCCTGATCTGTCGCGACGAGCGTCTGCGCCAGAACGATGTGGAGGTCTACGCCCGCCTCATCTGCGATTTGGTGGCAGAGCGCAAGCCCGAGGCCATTCTGTACGGAGCGACCGCCTTTGGCCGCGAACTGGCACCCGGCGTTGCCGTGCGTTTGCAGACGGGCCTTACGGCTGACTGCACCGTGCTTTCGATGGATACGGAGACGGGGCTGCTGCAACAGACGCGTCCGGCGTTTGGCGGCAACCTGATGGCCACCATCGTCTGCCCCAATCATCGTCCCCAGATGGCAACGGTGCGCCCCGGCATCTTTAAGGCGCCCGACTTTGACTACGGTCGCTCCGGCACGATCACCCAGATAGCACTTGCGGATGATGCTAAGGCTCGTGTCGAGATCTCGATTCCCGCCGAGGAGTGGGGACAGCAGGCTTCAATCGCCGATGCCGAGCGCCTGGTCGTGGTAGGTCGCGGCATTGGTTCCAAGAAAAACCTGCCGCTGATGCGAAGGCTCGCCGAGGCTCTGGGAGCCGAGCTTGGCTGCACGCGACCCGTCGTGGAGGCCGGCTGGTTGGAGTATCGCCATCAGATTGGCCAGACGGGCGTATCGGTTTCGCCCAAGATTCTTGTGAGTATCGGTGTTTCGGGCGCCATCCAGCATCTTGCCGGCATCGGTGGGGCGGAATGCATTATCGCCATCAACGAGGACCCGGATGCCCCCATCTTTGGTGCTGCCCAGTACAAGGTTGTCGGTGATGCCGTCGAGGTCGTCGAGGAGCTGCTAGCCCAGCTTGAGCGCTAGGCGCGCGCCAGCCAGTCGCGCATCTCTTCCTTAAGACGGCTCCAGGTTGCCTGTGTGGCGGGGTCGGTAAAGGGCTGCGTAATACCAAAGGGCGCGTCGAGCAGGCGGTAGATATCGCCCTGCTCGCGCGCCAGCGCGCGGCTCGCCGGATAGACGAGCTCAAACATAAAGCAGATGAGTCCTACCAGGTAGTCCGCGGGCTCGTCGCGTTCATCACGTGCGACGCAGCGGCGCTCGTCAAAGGCGGCCAACGTCGGCGCCGAGAAGTGGCTGGCGAGAAATGCGTCCTCATCCACCTTGAGGATGGTGTCGACGGTGCTGTCGGCGATGGTGCGCATAATGTCGATTTTGTCGCCATCGCGCACGATATCGCAGAAGCACCGTGTACGCTCGTCGAGTTGTGCCGGCAGGCGAAAGTCACTGTGATAGGCGATGCTCGCGCGGATGAGCTCGTCTTCTGCCGGGCTGTCGATAAAGTCGCGGATACTTGTTGCCGCGGGCGCGTCTGCAGGGTTTTTGCCAAAAAGGACCTCGAGGCCCAACTTCGCATGGCTCATGCTCTCGGCATCCTTAAACGTGTCCCAGCGTCGCAGCTGCTCAAAGCGGCCCATATCGTGCAACAGCCCACAAAGCCACGCCAGGTCAATGTCCTGCGGTGACCAGCCCTGCTCACGTGCCACGGCATCACATGCCTCGGCAACGTGGTACGTATGCTCGATTTTGAGCGCGATACGCGGATTGGCGGCATCGTAGGCATCGGTGTAGGTCCTGAAGGCCGCGATTGCCCCCGTTCGATCGATAGCTGTCATAATGACTTCCTAAAAAGCTGTGTCTTTCTGCGTCTTTCGATCCGGTGGCAATTGTAGGTGAACTCGGTTGCCGCCGGGCGATGATTCTGCCATGTCGTCGAATGCGGCTCGGAAAGCTTGTCGGGACGAGGAACGCTATGGTGTTCAAAATCGTTAAAACCGTCTGGCCGGTGATGCTTACCAATGTTGCGATAGGTGCGCCGTTGTCGATGTCCCCACCGCTATTGCGGGTTTCGTCTGCACATCGCTCTTTATTTGCCTGCTCTTTTCGCAGCGGCTGTCGGCGTCGTTGCGGTGGCAATCAAGACAAAGTCGATGTTGTGGTGCTGCGTCTCGGGTATCGGGCTCTATATCGTTTTGAGCCTCGTATAGGAGTGGGGTGCGTTTACCGTCCGGGCCCAACGAATCGGATTTCTCACCGAGCCGGTCTGCTTCTTCTGGTACCATGGTCAAACTTTACTGTAGCAAAGCATGACGTGGGCTTTTGTTCTGCGTCGGCGGAAATGGGGGTTTCATGGCACAGGAAGCGATCGCCAACGAGCAAAAGAAATTCAAAGTACCGCGCATTCCGGGTGACATCATGATCTACCCGATGATCGTCGGCCTTTTGCTCAATACCTTCTGCCCGCAGGTCTTCGAGATCGGCGGCTTCTTTACCGCCGCCTGCCGCGGCGGTTCCAATACCATCGTCGCCGCGATCCTGTTGTTTGTGGGCGCCGGCATCAGCTTTAAGTCCACGCCGGGTGCCATCAAGACCGGCATCGTCGTACTGATTCCTAAGCTTGTGGTGGCAGCCGTGCTGGGCTTGAGCGTTGCGTATTTCTTTAACGACAACTTTTTGGGCCTGAGCTCGGTTTCCATCATCGGCGGCATTACGTTTTGCAACATGGCGCTCTACACGGGCATCATGGGCGAGTTTGGCGACGAGTCCGAGCAGGGCGCCGTGGGCATCCTGTTCTTCACGGTGGGCCCTGCGGTTACCATGATCATTCTTGGTGTCTCTGGTCTTGCCAACATTCCCGTTGGCACCATCATCGGTTCCATTCTGCCGCTCGTGATTGGCATGGTTTTGGGCAACCTCTTCCCGTTCATCAAGAACCTGCTGGTTCCCGGCACCAATCCTGCGATCGCCGTCATCGGATTTCAGCTCGGTGCGTCTATGAGCCTGTCGAGCTTTATCACCGGCGGCATTTCCGGCATCTTGCTGGGCCTTGTCACGTTGTTTGTCGTCGGTCCCATCACCTTTGCGTTCGAGCGCCTGTGCGGCGGTAACGGCAAAGCCGCCGTGGCTTGTTCCACTATCGCCGGCACGGCTATGACCACGCCGGTTGCTCTTGCCGAGGTCGCGCCGCGCTATGCCGAGCTTGCGCCCGCCGCATACGCTCAGATCGCCACCGCCGTCATCATCACGGCAATCATGGCTCCGATTCTGACCGGTTGGGTCGATAAGAAGTTCTACCAGGGCAAGGAAGACCTGTCGCCCGCCGGTGTCGAGGCCATCGAGGAAGCCGTCGCGGCCGACATCGATGGCGAGTAGCCATCGGCGTCCATCAATGATGCTGGCGTGCAACTCGCGCCGTGAGAGCGCCCGGGCGCTCTGGTGTTATTCCCTCATTCCCCTCTGGATTGGGGGAGTTATGGTGATGCGTGCGGCTCGGAGAAGCGCTGTCGGTTTGATGGCGGGGAGATGGGCCTGGTGGTTAAGGCGCTCAAGATTGAGATATTCCTGCTAAGCATGATTGTTCTTATCGGGCTTGCCGTGCGGAGTCGTCGCTCCTTGTTCTCGAGCACCCAGCAGCTATTGTTTAGCACGCTTGGCTACACCTCTGCCGCGTACATATTATTCGATATGATCTGGGTGCTATTGGATGGTGTGGACGACACGTTGGGCATTGCTGTCAACTGGATTTCCAACGCGGTTTCGTTTTCGCTCTTTGCCATCGTGTGTCTCATTTGGTTTATCTATTCCGAGACGGTGCAGGGTTCTCGCCTTTTGGCCTCGCGCTATAGGGTGGTGCTTGTAGCGTCGCCTACGGTTCTGGTGGTCGTGCTGGCGTTTACCAGTTACTGGACGCACGCCCTGTTCTATATCGATTCGCAGGGCGTGTATAGTCGCGGCTCTGCTTATATGATCCAGCCCATTGTCAGCTACTGCTACGTTATACATACGTCCCTACATGCGTTTGTGCAATCTCGCAGGGTCGAGAGCCTGCAGACGAAGACCATCTATCGAACCTTGGCATTTTTCGCCATTCCGGCCCTGGTGGGCGGTACCTTTCAGGTCGTATACTCGGTGCCCGGCCTTTGTGTCGGCATAATGATTAGCATATTGTTGCTCTACATTGTCTTCCAGGAGCAGCTCATCTCGACCGACCCGTTGACTGGCCTCAACAATCGCAACCGTTTTGAGACCTATATACTGTCGCTCTTCTCAAATGTGGATCAGGCCGAAGACGTGTATCTGCTTATGATGGACGCCGACGGCTTTAAGCAGATTAACGATCGCTATGGACATGTGGAGGGCGACCATGCTCTTCAGGTCATATCCGCTGCACTCAAAGAAGTCTGCTCGGCGTCTGGTAGCTTTATCGCGCGTTATGGCGGCGATGAGTTCGTGGTGCTTCAAAAGGCGATAGCGGAGCAGGATATCTTGCATCTGTGCGCGGCAATCAACGACGAGCTCGCGTGCGCCGAGGTTCCGTATCTGTTGCGGATGTCCATCGGCTACGCACGGGTTGGTGATGGCGTCGATACCTGGCAAGACTTGCTCCGTGCTGCCGACGCGGAGCTCTACCGCGTAAAGCGCGAGAAGAAGAAAGCCGGCGTCCAGATACGCTAGAAAAAAGGGGCGCACGACCGTTGCGATGGTCGTGTGCCCCTTCTGCGCTTTCGGGGACTAGTATCGGCTGTCGAAGATGCGCCTCGTCTTTTTCTCGGAGCGGGGTAGCTCACCGAGCGCGGCGTGGCATCGCCATGGTTTTCGATGGGGTTAAACGCGTCTGCGGCCTTGCCGCTGGAGTAGGCGTCTGCAATCTGCGGCAGGCGCTCGTTAACCTCGCCATGGGCGGCAAACGAACGGCGCGGGAAGATAACCCATTTGGGATCCTTCTCAAAGGTGCCAGCGGGATGTGCGACGGTATGCTCGGGTACCTCCAAATAGGTTGAGGCGTGACATACGCGGGTGGTGGGGCGCACGATAACGGGCGTATGGTAGCGCTCCGAGATTTCAAATGCCTCTTGCATCATCGCGTAACCCTGCTCCAGATTTTGCGGATCGAGCACGGGGATCTTCGCAAATGCGGCAAAGCGGCGCGTATCCTGCTCGGTTTGAGAGGAGATGGGGCCGGGATCATCGGCAACAAACAGCACCAGACCGCCCTTGATGCCCACGTAGTTGAGGCTCATGAGCGGGTCGGAGGCAACGTTTAGTCCAACTTGTTTGCAGGTAAAAAGGCAGCGCGCTCCTGCATACGATGCACCTGCCAGCACCTCGAGCGCGGCTTTTTCGTTGGTCGACCACTCGACGTGGACACCCTCGGCACTACCTTGGGCCTTGAGTTTGGCAACTGTCTCGACAAGTTCCGTCGACGGCGTGCCCGGGTAACCGGCGACCACGCGAACGCCCGCCGCAAGCGCGGCATACGCAAAGGCCTGGTTTCCCATAACCAGTTTCTTATGCATCTGTATCCCCTCGATGTCGCCGGCGCGTTACGGCAAGACGGCGTCTGCCGCCGCGACTCGGTACGAAATCAACGAGATACAGTGTACTCCATTAAGCTAAAGTGAGAGCTGCCCTTTTCCAAACGGGGTGGTTTGTTAGGCCTTTTTAGGTTTGTTGACAATGATGATGCCACTGCAGACCAAGAGCAGGGCCACAATTACGGTAACGGGGCTCGTGCCAGCGCCCTCTCCGAGCAACAACGCGCTCAACAGCACGCCAAAGACCGGGTTCATAAAGCCAAAGACCGAAACGCGGCTAACGGGGTTGACGGCGAGTAGGCGGGACCACAGCGAGTACGCGACGGCGGAAATGAGCGCCATATAAATGATGAGCGCGATGGCGGGGGCGATTTCGGTGGGGAATAGCGCGCCGCCCATCAAAAACCCGATGGCGGTAAGGACCAAACCGCCGACTAAAAACTGCCAGCCGGCGAGCAAGACGCCGTCATGCTCGCGCGAGAAGATGCCAATGAGGCAGGTCGACAGGGCGCCCGCAATAGTGGAAGCCAAGATAAATCCCTCGCCGTCGAGTGTAAAGCCAAAGGTGCCGTCCGCACCCGAAAGGTTGACGAATGCGACGCCGGCAAAGCCCAGTACGCAGCCGAGCACCTTGGTCGCATCGAGCTTTTCGGTGCGAAACGCCAGGGCGGCAAAGAGGATGGCGAGGAAGATGGCGCTGGCCTCGATGATGGAACTCGACATGGCGCTGGCGCGCGAGAGTCCCAGGTAGAAAAAGAAGTACTGCCCGATAGTCTGGAAGAGCGACAGGATGCAGATGGGCTTAATGTCGCGAGCCTGTGGAACGAGTGGGCAGCGCTGGGCCGCGCTCATCCCAACGATAACCAGGGCGCCGGCAAGCGTGAAGCGCAAGCCCGCAAAGAGCAGCTGCGAGGCGCTATCGTGCGCGGGGATGCCAAAGAGCTCGTAGCCGATCTTGATGCAGGGGAAAGCCGACCCCCAGAGTGCGCAGCAGACGAGGCAGCCCAGGATGAGTCCGGGCAGGGTGGCGAGATGCGGCTTGCGGCTTTCCATGATGTCCTTCCTGTATGCGCGAAGTAAAAAAGAACCCGCCACCGGGTGTGCCGGTGGCGGGTGTTGTTACCCGAGGGGATTGTACCCGATGGGAACGTATTTAAGCGAAGTAGGCTACGCCGCTCTCAAAGATCGGCATGAACTTGTCGCCGGGAACATGCTCGGGCACGTTGCGGTACAGGTTGTCGCCGCGACGCTCGGCATGGCCCATCTTGCCCAGGACGCGGCCGTCGGGGCTCGTGATGCCCTCGATGGCGAGCGCGGAGCCGTTGGGGTTGACGGAGAGATCCATGCTGGGCTTGCCATCCTCGCCCACGTACTGCGTGGCGACCTGGCCGTTGGCGATCAGCTGGGCGAGCACTTCATCGTTGGCGACAAAGCGGCCCTCGCCGTGGCTGATGGCGACGGTGTAGGGGTCGTCCAGACTGCACTGCGACAGCCACGGGGACAGGTTGGACGAGATGCGGGTGCGCACCAGACGGCTCTGATGGCGACCGATGGTGTTGAACGTCAGCGTGGGCGCATCGGGCGTGGCGTCGACGATGTCGCCGTAGGGCACCAGGCCGAGCTTGATCAGGGCCTGGAAGCCGTTGCAGATGCCCAGCATCAGGCCGTCGCGGGCCTTGAGCAGGTCGCGGACTGCCTCGGTGACCTCGGGAGCGCGGAAGAACGCCGTGATGAACTTGGCGGAGCCGTCGGGCTCGTCGCCGCCCGAGAAGCCGCCGGGAATCATGACGATCTGGCTTGCACGGATGCGGCGGGCGAGCTCGTGGGTGCTCTCGGCGACGGCCTCGGGCGTGAGGTTGTTGATCACGAAGGTGTCGGCCTCGGCGCCGGCGGCGCGGAAGGCGCGGGCGCTATCGTACTCGCAGTTGTTGCCGGGGAACACAGGGATGATCACGCGCGGGCGGGCGATCTTGGCGCCGCCGTACACGTGGATATCCTTGGCGCGGAAGTCGATGGCCTCGACCTCGGGGGTCTCGCCGGCGCTGCGGTAGGCGAAGACGCCCTCGATACCGCTCTCCCAGGCCTCCTGGAGCTCGGCGAGCTCGATGACTTCGGAGCCGGTGTCGATGACATAGCCCTCGACGGTGGTACCCAGGGGCTCGACGACAACGCCGTCGGCGACCTCGGGCAGCTCGGCGTCCTCGGCGAGCTCGACGATAAAGCTACCGTAGAGCGGGGTGAAGAGGCTCTCAACGTCCACATCTTCGGCAAGCTCGATACCGATCTGGTTGCCGACGCACATCTTAAAGAGGCTCTCGGCGCCGCAGCCGTAGCCGGGCGTGGAGACGGCCAGGGCGTCGCCGGTAGCGGTGAGCGCCTCGACGGCGTCAAACGCGGCGAGCAGCTGCTGGGCATCGGGGCGGTAGTCCTCGCCATAGGTGGCGGGGGCGATGCGAACGACGCGGTGCGTGAGGCCCTTAAACTCGGGGGAGACGGCGCGGGCGGCACGGCCCACGGCGACAGCGAAGCTGATCAGGGTCGGCGGAACGTTGAGCTCGCCGGCCTCGTCCTCAAACGAGCCGCTCATGGAATCCTTGCCGCCGATGGCGCCGGCACCCAGGTCGACCTGGGCCATAAGGGCGCCCAGGACGGCTGCCATGGGCTTGCCCCAACGTTCGGGCTCGGTGCGCAGGCGCTCAAAGTACTCCTGGAAGGAGAGGTAGGCGCGCTTGTGCTCAAAGCCGGCGGCAACGAGCTTGGCGATGGACTCGACCACGGACAGGTAGGCGCCTGCAAACTGGTCGGCCTCCATCAGGTAGGGGTTGAAGCCCCATGCCATAGCGCTCGCCGTGGTGGTCTCGCCGTCCACGGGGAACTTGGCGACCATGGCAGAGCTCGGGGTGAGCTGCGTCTTGCCGCCAAAGGGCATGAGCACGGTAGCGGCACCGATGGTGGAGTCGAAGCGCTCGGAAAGGCCCTTGTTGGAGGCGACGTTGAGATCGGTGACAAGCGAGGTCATGCGCTCGGCAAGCGTGGTACCGGCCCAGCTGGGTTGCCACACGCTACGGGCACACACGTGGGCGACCTGGTGCTTGGGTGCGCCGTTGGAGTTGAGGAACTCGCGGGACAGATCGACGATGGCGACGCCGTTCCAGGCCATACGCATGCGCGGCTCGGCGGTAACCTCGGCGATGACGGTCGCCTCCAGGTTCTCCTCGGCGGCATAACCCATGAACTCCTCGACGTCACCGTCGGCGACGGCGCAGGCCATGCGCTCCTGGGACTCGGAGATAGCGAGCTCGGTTCCGTCCAGGCCGTCGTACTTCTTGGTCACGGTGTCCAGGTCGACATACAGGCCGTCGGCAAGCTCGCCAACGGCGACCGAGACGCCGCCGGCGCCAAAGTCGTTGCAGCGCTTGATCAGGCGGCAGGCGTCGCCGCGGCGGAACAGACGCTGCAGCTTGCGCTCGACCGGGGCGTTGCCCTTCTGGACCTCGGCACCCGAGGTTTCGATGGAATCGGTATTCTGGGTCTTGGAGGAGCCGGTGGCGCCGCCGATGCCGTCACGGCCGGTGCGGCCGCCCAGCAGGATGATCTTGTCGGTGGGGGCGGGGCACTCGCGACGCACGTGGTTTGCCGGGGTGGCGCCCACGACGGCGCCGACCTCCATGCGCTTGGCCACGTAGCCGGGGTGATAGAGTTCGTTGACCTGACCGGTGGCAAGGCCGATCTGGTTGCCGTAGCTGGAGTAGCCGGCGGCAGCGGTGGTCACGAGCTTGCGCTGCGGCAGCTTGCCCTCGAGCGTCTCGGAGACCGGGACGGTGGGGTCGCCGGCGCCGGTGACGCGCATGGCCTGGTACACATAGCTGCGGCCAGAGAGCGGGTCGCGGATGGCGCCGCCCACGCAGGTGGCGGCACCGCCGAAGGGCTCGATCTCGGTCGGGTGGTTGTGGGTCTCGTTCTTAAACAGGAACAGCCAGTCCTGGTCCTCGCCGTCGACATCGACCTTCACCTTGACGGTGCAGGCGTTGATCTCCTCGGACTCGTCGACATCGGTCATGACGCCGGTCTTCTTAAGGTACTTGGCACCGATGGTGCCCATATCCATGAGGCAGACGGGCTTGGCGTCGCGACCGAGCTCGTGGCGCATCTCCATATAGCGGTCGAAGGCCTGCTGTACCACGGCGTCATCGATTGTCACGTCGTCCAGGACGGTACCGAAGGTGGTGTGGCGGCAGTGGTCGGACCAATAGGTGTCGATCACGCGGATCTCGGTGATGGTGGGGTCGCGGTCCTCATCGCGGAAGTACTGCTGGCAGAAGGCGATGTCCGCCTCGTCCATGGCAAGGCCGCGCTCGGAGATAAAGGCGGCAAGGCCGGCCTCGTCGAGTTCGCGGAAGCCGTCGAGCACCTCGACGGGCTGGGGCTCGGGGGTCTCCATGTACAGCGTCTCGGGTAGGTCGAGCGAGGCGATGCGGGCCTCGACGGGATTCACCACGTAGTGCTTGATGGCCTCGATGGCGGCTTCGTCCAGAGCGCCCGAGATCATATAGACCTTGGCGGAGCGCACGGCGGGGCGCTCGCCCTGGCTGATGAGCTGCACGCACTCGCTGGCGGAGTCGGCGCGCTGGTCAAACTGGCCAGGCAGGAATTCGACGGCAAAGACGGCGCCATCGCTTGCGGGGAGTTCGTCGTAGGTCACATCGACCTGGGGCTCGCTAAAGACGGTCGGCACGCAGGAGCGGAAAAGCTCCTCGTCGATGCCCTCGACGTCGTAGCGGTTGATGATCCTCAGGGCCTCGATGCCCTTGATGCCGAGAATTTCGGTCAGCTCGCCCTTGAGCTGCTGAGCCTCGACGTCGAACCCGGGTTTCTTCTCCACGTAAATACGAGAGACCATTGGTTCCTGCCTTCCTGATCGGTTGGGCGTACGGTGCGGTATGCGGCAGCGGTCGGTTTGCGGGACAAGCCTCGCGGTCGCCTTGAGCCACATGTTTGTAAACGTCACTATGATACGACAGCTCATGGCGTATTGAGGACGGCGAGGGTGCTACAGTGAAGCGCAAACAAGAGAAAGGCATCACATGGCATTCGTTTCGCTCGCCATCATCGCGCTTGTGGCTTTTGCAAGCCCCTTTATCGCATCGGCGATTCCCGGAAAGCCCGTTCCCGAGACGGTTTTTTTGCTTGTGTTCGGCGCGGTGCTGGGACCTCATATGCTCGGCGTCATCCATGTAGATGCCGAGGTCTCGCTTGTGTCCGAGCTCGGTCTGGCCTTTTTGTTCCTGCTTGCCGGCTTTGAGATCGACCCCAAGAACATCACGGGCGTCGAGGGACGCTACGGTATGGCGACGTGGGTCGTCACGTTTGGCATCGCCTGGCTTGCCGTGCGCTTTACCCCGTGGTTCTCGGTCAGCCATTTCGACGGTATCGCCGTGACGCTGGCGCTCACTTCGACGGCGCTCGGCACGCTCGTGCCCATCATGCGTGAGCGTTCGCTGACCGGCACGCGCGTGGGCGACTCCATCCTTGCCTATGGCACGTGGGGAGAGCTCGGTCCCGTGCTTGCCATGTCGGTGCTGCTCTCCGCTCGTACTGGTATCCAGACGCTCGTGATCCTTGGCTTGTTTGCACTGGTCTGTGTGCTGTTGGCCGTGGTTCCGAGCCGCTCCAAGCGCGTCGGCAGCCGCTTCTTTGCGTTTGTCGAGGAACGGGCCGACACGACGTCGCAGACGTTCGTGCGCCTGACGGTGCTCATCCTGGTCACACTCGTGGCATTTTCCGCCATCTTTGACCTCGACATCGTGTTGGGCTCTTTTGCCGCTGGCTTTGTCCTGCGCTATATCATCCCCGAGGGCAACCATACGCTCGAGACCAAGCTCGATGGCCTGGCCTATGGCTTTTTGATTCCGGTGTTCTTTACCGTGTCGGGCGCAAAGATTGACCTGACGGCCGTGGCGTCGCGCCCGGGTCTGCTCGTGGGCTTTATCGCGGCGTTGCTGATCATTCGCGCCGTACCGATCCTTGTCTCTATGAGCATTTGTCCCGCGACACGTGACGTTTCGGCGTATGGCCGCATTACCGTGGCCCTGTACTGCACCACGGCCCTGCCGATCATCGTTGCCGTGACGAGTGTGGCCGTCAACGCAGGCGCTCTGTCGCAAGACGTCGCCTCGGTTATGGTAGCCGCCGGTGCCATCACGGTGTTCTTGATGCCGCTGCTCGCGCAGCTCTTCTATCGCGTGGTCGATGCCGCGCCGGCCACTGCCGTGGCAGAGGTCGCCGAGCACCCTGCCGACGCACTCGATATCCTGCGCGCTCACCACGACCTAGCGAGCCTGCTCGCGCGCGAGCATGAGCTTTTGACCTCGCATGGCCATGGGCGTTCGCTCGACGGCATACCTACCCTTGATTCCATTGCTGACCGCCTCTCGACCGAGGCGGCAAGCGGCCACATCGATGCCCGTATCGTGGACGCCGCTCATTTGCTGGCTGAGAAGACCTATGGCGACGAGATCGACCCGTCCGAGCTGACTCCGCGTGAGCGCCGCCGCCTGGAGCGCGCCAAGCTCGCCGTGCGCGAATACCGCCGCCGCATGCTGGAGCTCTACGCGCGCGATGAAGCCCAGGACGACGACGGCAAATAACGAGATGCTTCCCTAGGGGAAGCCGCGTCCCGCTTTAAAGACGGGACTGCGGACAAAAAGTTGGACCGTTGAGGTCCGGAACGGAGTCCGCATGGCATACAGTAGGAGAATGGTGGAGAGGGCCAGGGCGCTTCGCGGCGCCGGGCTCACCGT
>NZ_JBQKDN010000017.1:0-46553 GCF_052121815.1 Collinsella sp. LCP19S3_B6 | reverse complement strand
CCGCGTTTGCTTAACGCTCGCTCCCTCTCGGGTTCGAGCCTCTGCAATGGGTACGAAAAAGCCCGGCTACCGTGGTAGTCGGGCTGTTGTGCTTGGAGCGGACAACGGGGCTCGAACCCGCGACCCCAACCTTGGCAAGGTTGTGCTCTACCAACTGAGCCATGTCCGCATATGTAAAACAAAACGGGCGCCGGAGCGCCCGGATGTTGCCTGGAGGCGAAGCCCGGATTCGAACCGGGGGTAAAGGCTTTGCAGGCCTCTGCCTTACCACTTGGCCACTTCGCCGAAAAAGGACCGTTAAGAACGGTCCGGAAATGCAATGGAGCGGACAACGGGGCTCGAACCCGCGACCCCAACCTTGGCAAGGTTGTGCTCTACCAACTGAGCCATGTCCGCTTGCGGGTTATTAATTTACGCGAGTTATCCAAAAGACGCAAGTACTTTTTTCAAAAAAGTTGCCCAAAGCAAGTTCACGCAGGGAAATCATGTCGGCCCAAGGCGCTAAGCGCACGATTCCAATGCCGAACTAAACAGCTTCACCATCCGAACGCGTGTGCCGGCACCATCCGTGCGACGGGCAACCTCCACATTATCGACGAGCATGCGCATAAGCTTGATACCGCGTCCGCGTTCCTCGGATGCCATCGGTTCGCTCGCCCCATCGATAGAATAGCCAGAACCTCGATCAAGCACCTCAAGCACAACACGGTCCCCATAGGCCTGAACCGTCAGGATGCAGCCAACACCGCCCGCATGGTCATATGCGTTACCCAATGCCTCCCCCAACGCTAATGCGACGTCATAGCGCTCATCACGCCTCAGGGGAAGCGATTCGAGAAGCTCGGCCACACGGTGCCGATAATACGGGAGATTCTCGATGCCTCGCTGCACCTTGACGCTCTTGCTCCATCGCGGCAACTCCCCCACCGGAATGGCGGGAATCGACTCCCGCACCGGACCCGCAACATGAAGGATGTCGACAAGTCGGGCAATCTCCAAAAAGCGAACGACCTCATCGGAGGCGTTAACAAGCGAAAGCAGCCCTTCTCGTCTCATAAGCTCTCTGGCACGCGTAAGCAAAAACGCCAAACCCGTCGAGTCGATAAAAGCCACGGTCTGGCAATTGATGACAACACGGCGCACGCCCCGGTCGATTAAATTATCCAACCGTCGGCGCAGCTCGGGCACCGAGGCGATATCGATATCGCCCGGTGGCGTCAAAACCGCTATGTCATTCCACTCATTCATGCGACCATGGTTCCCCAAAAGAGCTCGCTCGATGCACACTTTTCTGCAACCGTTAGGATTCTGTATGCCCAACGTCGCGACCTACGATCGACCCCGTAAAAACTCAAGGGACACCAATGCAATGTCATCGTCCAGCGCCGAGTCGGTAAAGCGGTCAAGCTCGCCCAAGACCTTACCGCAGATGCCCGATACGCCCTCACCCGAAACAGAGAGTAGAAGGTCGCGCAGGCGTTGCTCGCCAAAGAAAGCACCCGAGCGGTCGCGTGCTTCGATCGTTCCGTCGGTATACATAAACAGCATGTCACCAGGATCGAACGTAAACACGCCCGTCTCGTACACCATGCTCTCAAAGGCACCTATCACGCCCGATTGGCACCCAAGGAGCTCCACTTCTCCCCCGCAGGTCTCTCCTCCGCCATGCGGCGTCGACGACGGCCTAATGACCATAGTGGGAGGATGCCCCGCAGAGCAATAGGTAGCGCGGCCCGCTTTAAGATCAATCTTGGCGATAAACGCCGTCACAAACGTCTCGACCCTCGAAAAGCCCATGAGCATGCTATTGAGCGAGCGGGCCATGCGAGCGGGTCCCGCACCCTCCCAGGCATAAGCCGTCAACGCCGTCTTGACGAGCGCCGACATCGACGCCGCCTCAATTCCTTTGCCGGAGACATCGCCCAATATCATAACGGCGCAATCGTCGGGAAGACGGACTAGCGTATAGAAGTCGCCACCGACCAACGCCGAATTCGTTGCCGACAGGTATACCGAATCGGTTGCGATGCCCGGAACGTCGCCTAGCGAATTTCTCATGCCAATCTGAAGCGTCTGAGCGATATGACGCTCTTCACGCTTTTGAGACTCGCCCTCATAGATCAGCTCAAAGTCGTGTGCCAAATGCACCATGTAGTCGTATTCAAGGTCGTCGATTGGCTCCTGGCTGCCATCACGGAGCAGCAAAACGCGCCTCGTCGGTCCCTTGGCGATATCAGCGGGCACGATTGCATCGTTGCTTCGCGTACCATCCGCCTCCGAGCGGCAGCGCCCCGCCTCGATACCGGAATCGATATAAAGTCCCTGACACGGCAGGCCGTGGGCTCTCAACCATGCGCCCATAGTCGTGGATTCGTCCACGCGTGTAAGGCGCACGTGCTTGAGGTCGTCGGCGCTCGTCCCGCCCAGCACCGATGTCTCAAATCCATCGGAAATTGTCCCCAAGCGCGCCGCCGGCGTCGTGACAGAAAAGAAGAGTGACTCCGGATCGCCCGGCAATGCCACACGACTGCCGCCTTCAAAATCGATGACATAGGTTTCGAGGCCCGCATCATACTCCACGGGGCAGAAATGACAACTGAGCACAGCGCAGATTTCGGTCGATACCGCACGCGAGGCGGCAATAGGATCATCGAGATAGGCAAACAACTCATCGCGCAGCACGTTGAGAGAACGGCCAAGCTCTGCCGTGCGACGTGAACGCAGACTCGATGCCATGCCGACTAGTTGGATGGAGAGATAATCGCAAATGACCTCGAGCACGTTGACATCATAGGCAAGCGGCGCCTGCGGACGTTTCCAACCGACCTCCAACACACCGAGCACCTGAGTGCCATAAAACACGGGAAGACATATCTCGCTGCGGTATGGAGGCATATCTTGCACGCGTAGCAGGTGCTTAGAACGATTGTCCAGGTCCATGAACATACCCGAGGCAACCCTATCGCCCTCAAGGTCCTGCTGAATCGACAGGCGGCAGGCACGAGACTCACGGAGCACATACGTCGGGATACCCGCACCATACGGCATAAACTCGGGCAGGTAGCTGTCATACAGCTCCTTGGAAACACCGCGAAGCTTAAAACCGCCGCTCTCAGAAAAATAGATGGCAGCACCCGAGGCATCGAGGGTTCCTACAAGCTGGTTCAAAACGGTATCCAACAAACTAGGCAGCTCATCGGAGCCCACCGTGCTCATAATGACCGACAACGTGCCCGAGAGGCGCTTATTCGCCACTCTGAGCTCCGAAAGCGCACGCTTGAGCTGACGGTCATGCGAATACTGCTCTTCGATACTATGGAGCGCCACGAGAACACGCGGCGCACGGCGGCCAAAGATACGAGGCGGCGTAACCGAGCCGGCACAAACTAGGACGGGAATAAAGGAGCCGTCACTTAGCTTAAGCATCAACTCGCTCTCGGTACCATTGGTCTCAAAAGGAAGACGATGTTCTGTCGCGCGTTCAAATGCTGACGAGTACAAGAGATCTTTAACGTCCCCGTTGATCACATCGGAACGTTCCT
Source organism: Collinsella sp. LCP19S3_B6 (assembly GCF_052121815.1). Lineage (NCBI taxonomy): Bacteria > Bacillati > Actinomycetota > Coriobacteriia > Coriobacteriales > Coriobacteriaceae > Collinsella > Collinsella sp. LCP19S3_B6. The sequence goes on along the minus strand of NZ_JBQKDN010000017.1, from coordinate 43,011 downwards.
CGCAGATCAAGTCGAGCAAGCGATTGTTTACATGCAAAATGGTTCCGTCGAGCTCGCAGATAATGACAGCATCGCTCGTAATATCGACCAATTGGGCAACGTCAACCCACTCATTGCGCTCAAGCGTTTCCATCGTGAACCTCACCGTCTATCGGTAACAAAAAAGCCTCCGAAGAGGCTTCTCAAATGCGATGGTGTCGGAGGCGGGACTTGAACCCGCATGACCAAAAAGCGGTCACTAGCACCTCAAGCTAGCGCGTCTGCCAATTCCGCCACTCCGACATGCTATATTGTTGATTCGCAGTTCGTTTTGTTGGACCCGCGCTTTCAACGAGGAAGATAATAACCTATGATTCGAGAACTGTGCAAGCACTTTTTTCAAAAAAGTTTACGAATTTGAAAATGCGCAGGTAGACTGACCTGTTCGGGCAGGAATGAGGTTGCCTTCCAACGCGTCCTCGGGCATGCGGCATTATTTTGATCTGCGCTTCGCGCTACAAAATAATGCCGCCCCCTGCGGAATGCGTTGGAAGGCAACCTCATTCCTGCCCTAGGGGCACATGCTTCATGCACAGTTCTCAAACATGTTCTGGGGGCTGATATTAATTTAGTGGCTCGGCTTTGCCGAGCCCTTTTATGGGGAGGCCGGAGCTAAAGCTCCGGCCTCACTAAATTTCTTATTAGATAAAGTGAGCGATCAAGGAATCGCCCCCCCTGCAGTGGTAACACAGGGCCCGTGCTGGACTTAGTTTTCAGAACATTCCGCAGACCAGGAAACCCCCTTATCCGCAGCTCCGAAGGAGCAGGATAAGGGGGTTTCCATGGTCGAGGACGTTCTGAAAACTAAGTCCAGCACGGGCCCGAACGATAACAACCGACTACAGGTCGATGTGCGATTCCTTGATCGGGAACGGCTCGGCGAAGTGGCAGGCGCAGCAGTGGCCCGGAGCAACTTCCCTAAACTCGGGAAGCTTCTCGGAGCAGATGCCCTGCGCGATCGGGCAGCGCGTGTGGAAACGGCAGCCAGTCGGCGGATCCAGCGGTGACGGCGGATCGCCGGCGAGGATGATGCGCTTACGGGACTTTTGGATATCCGGATCGGGAACCGGCACGGCAGACAGCAGCGACTGCGTATACGGGTGGTGAGGCTCGCTATAGAGCGTCTTCCAGTCAGAAACCTCGACCACCTTACCCAGATACATAACGGCAACGCGATCGGAGATGTGCTGAACGACGGACAGGTCGTGGGCGATAAACAGATACGCCGTACCAAACTTGTCCTGCAGTTCCTTAAGCAGGTTCAGAACCTGGGCCTGAATGGACACATCCAGAGCGGATACCGGTTCGTCACAGATAATCAGCTTGGGCTTCAGCGCAAAAGCGCGGGCAATGCCGACACGCTGACGCTGGCCACCCGAGAACTCATGAGGATAGCGATTGATGTGCTCGGGGTTCAGACCGACAACGTCGAGAAGCTCGCGGACGCGCTCAATGCGCTCCTCCTTGGTTCCCACGCCGTGAATGGTCATGGGTTCGGAGACGATCTCGCCGATGGTCATGCGAGGATTCAGCGAGGCATAAGGATCCTGGAAGATAAACTGCATCTCGCGACGCATATCCTTGATCTCATGCTTGCTCATTTCGGCAACATCTTTACCCTGGAAGAACACCTTACCGGCGGTCGGCTTGGTCAGGCGCATGATGGTGCGACCCGTAGTGGACTTACCGCAACCAGACTCACCAACCAGACCAAAGGTCTCACCAGGATAAATCTCAAAAGAGATGTCGTTTACAGCAGAGACGACGCGCTTGGAAAAACGCTTGGCGAACATGCCGGACTCTGCGGGGAACTCCTTAGAGAGGTGCTCGACCTTCAGTAGCGGAGTGCGCTCGTTATTGTCTGCCATTTACGCCTCGCCTCCCTTCTTGGAATCCTTACGCGTGCGGGACGTCTCAGGGGCGTTCTTGAGGAACTCGGGGTCACCGGAATAATGGCACGCAGAATAGTGGCCGGACTCGGTGACAAAACGCTCGGGGCGCTGCTTGCGGCACTTATCGGTCGCATAGGGGCAACGAGGCGAGAACACGCAACCCTCGGGCAGGTTCATGAGCGAAGGCGGGTTGCCGTGAATCGGCGTAAGCGGCTTCTTCTCATCGATGGCCTGCTCCGGGATGGAGCGAATCAGGCCCCAGGTATAGGGGTGACGGCTCTCGTAGAAGATTTCCTCAGCAGTACCGAACTCGACGGGACGGCCAGCGTACATAACCATGATCTTGTCGGCCATATCGGCGACAACACCCAGGTCATGGGTAATCATGATGATGGCGTTGCCGTTCTTCTCCTGCATTTCCTGCATAAGCTCAATAATCTGAGCCTGGATGGTAACGTCCAGGGCAGTCGTGGGCTCGTCGGCAATCAGAATATCGGGATCGCAGGCAAGGGCCATGGCAATCATGACGCGCTGACGCATACCACCAGAAAACTGGTGCGGATACTCATTGACGCGTTTCTCGGGCTCGGGAATGCCAACGAGGTCCAAAAGCTCGGTGGCGCGCTTGAGCGCCTCCTGCTTGGAGTAGCCACGGTGCAGACGAAGGCCCTCACCCACCTGCTTGCCGATCTTATAGACCGGGTTCAAGGAAGTCATAGGATCCTGGAAGATCATCGCGATATCGTTGCCACGAATGTGCTGCATCTCTTCCTCGGTCATCTCGAGGATAGAACGACCGCGATAGCGAACGTCACCGCCCTCAATCTTTCCCGGAGGCATCGAGATAAGACCCATGATGGTCATGGCGGTCACGGACTTACCGGAGCCGGACTCACCGACGACACCCAGGGTCTCGCCACGATCGAGCGTGTAGGACACACCATCGACAGCGCGAACGACGCCATCCTCGGTGTGGAAATACATCTTAAGGTCATCAACCTCGAGCAGATGCTGGCCCTCGGGAACCGGCTGGTCCTTCAGGTCCACATAGTTCTTGTTCTTCTTCATCCTTATGCGTCCTTCATCTTGACGTCGAGGGCGTCGCGCAGACCGTCACCCAGCAGGGTGAAGGCGAGCACCGTCGAGAGAATTGCCAGACCGGGCATGATCATCATCCAGGGAGCAGTCAGAAGATACTGCTGACCGTCCTGAATCATGGAGCCCCACGAAGGCGTAGGCGGAATAACGCCCATGCCGAGGAAGGACAGAGCGGACTCGGTCAGAATGGCGCCACCAATGTTCATAGTCGCGTAGACCACGATGGAGGCAACGGAGTTCGGGAAGATGTGACGCACGACGATACGAGCATCAGATGCACCCATCGCGCGCGCAGCGTCAACATAGTCGTTTTCCTTGACCGTCAAGATCGCGGATCGGAAGACGCGCGCAATCGAAGGCCAGCCAAGAATACCGATGGCGATAAAGACGTTCTGAAGACCACGGCCGATAACGGCGATCATGGCGACAACGAACAGCACGTACGGGAACGCAAGGAAGATGTCCGCACAGCGCATGATGATCGTATCCCAGATGCCGCCGTAGAAACCGGCCAGAGCGCCCATGACCAGACCAATCACCGTGGAGATCGCAGTGGCCATAATGCCGACGGACAGCGAAACGCGTGCACCGTAGATAACGCGGACGAGAATGTCACGGCCAAGGGAGTCGGTGCCAAACGGGTGCTCTGCACACGGAGCCAGCAGCGACGTCTCGGCCATGGTGGTCGAATCGGAAGCCGTCGGCGAACCGAGCCAGGGCTTAGCCCACAGATCTGCGGTCAAGGCAACCACAACGACGATAATGATCCAGCAGACACCGATAACGGCGAGTTTGTTCTTACGAAGACGCTTAAAAGCGTCGCCCCACAGCGTGCGAGACTTGGCGGGAGCAGATGCGGCCATGGTGGCGGTAGCCTGCTCCTGAGACTGAGAATCAGTTTCCTGCATGAGACGTACCTCCCTTAGGCCTTATCCGACGGACCGCCAAGGCGGATGCGCGGGTCGAGGAATGCATAGCTAATGTCGACGAGCAGGTTGATCACCATGACGACGACGACGATGAGCGTAACGCCGCCCATAACGATGGGCCAGTCACGCATGCTAATGGCGCGATAGACCTCATAGCCGATACCGGGCCAGTTAAAAACCGTCTCGGTCAGGATGGCGCCCGAAAGCATGGCACCAAAGTCGACACCAATATAGGTAACGACGGGGATGAGTGCATTCTTAAGCGCATGCTTGATGATGATCGCGCGATTGGAGAGACCCTTGGCCTTTGCCGTACGGATGTAATCCTGGCTCATGACGTCAAGCAGCTGCGAGCGCATAATGCGGGCGGCATAAGCGGTCGAAACCGAAGCCAGCGTAATGGTCGGAAGCACATAGTGCATCCAATCCTGATACTGAGAACTGGAACCACCGGCACCCGAGATCGGCATGGAGAATGCACCGCCCGTGGCGTCCTTGAGAATGACGCCAAAGAACAGCTGCAGCAACATACCGAGCCAGAAGGCCGGGACGGCAACGAGGATCGACGTGGTGAGCGTTACCAAAATATCCCAGAAGGAATAACGCTTTACCGCCGAAATGATACCCGCACCGATACCCATGATTGCCTCGAGTACGATGGCGCACGCGGCAAGTTTGACCGTATACGGATACTTCTGGGCAAAGATTTCCGTAACCGGCAGCTTGCGCTGATAGGAATTACCCAGATCGCCATGAAGCAGGCCGTTCATGTAATACAAGTAACGGTCCACGAGCGACGTTTGAACGGGGTCGCCGTTCTCGTCAAGGATCGCGTTGCCGTCCTCGTCCGATTGGACCAGGTGATAGCGGACGCGAAGCTGAAGCTCCACCTCGGGGGACAGAGCCTTGTCTCCACCGATCAGCTTGATCGGATCTCCCGGCACGATATTCTGGAGGGCGAACAGAATCAGCGTAACGCCCAAAAATACCGGGATGAACTGAAGCACACGTTTAACGATGTACTTACCCATACCACTCCCCTATCTAGGGATTAACTTAAATGGGATGCCGATCGCCAGACCGGCATCCCAAAATTACCATCAGCCAGTTTACCCCAGGTTAGGGAGAACTGTATGTTTCCCATGAGGTCTACGTAAATACTTGACCCTCACGGAAGCTGCAAAACTCTTAGGCGAGCTCAGCGGTACCCAGATCGGCGTGCTTCTGCGGATCGACATAGAGGTACTTGATGCGATCGGAGCCGGCGATGGTGTGCGTGTAGAACATCAGCGGGATGACCGGGCAGTCAGCAGCGACCATTGCGTCGGCCTCCTGCATCTTAGCGACGCGCTCTTCGTCGTCAATCGTGGTACGGGCCTCGTCGACCTTGGCGTCGAACTCGGGGTTGTTGTAACCAGAACGGTTGTCGCCACCGAGGGAGTCGGAGTGGAACAGCGGATACAGGAAGTTGTCCATGATCGGATAGTCGGCAATCCAGCCCAGACGACCGAACTGATAGTTGAGGTTCTGGTACTGCTCGAGCAGGGCAGACCACTCGGGGGTATCGGAGACGGCGGTAATGCCAACCTTGGCAAGGTCACCGATGATGGACTCCATGATCTCCTTGTGGCCACCGTCCTGGTTGTAGGACAGAGTCACGTTAATGCCACGATCGCCGTTGGCGTCAGCGGGAGCAACCTTGTCGAGATACTCGTTAGCCTTGTCGACGTCGTAGGCGCAGAACTCCCATGCGCCCTCCTTGTAGCCATCGATGCCCGGAGGAACAATGCCGTCAGCGGGGGTGCGGGTACCCTTGAAGATGGTCTTGCAGATGGCCTCACGGTTGATGGCCAGGGAGATGCCCCTGCGCAGATCGGCGTTGTTGAACGGCTCGGCCGTGGTGTTGCAGGTCAGGTAGTAGGTGGAAGGCTCGGCGCCGAGCAGCATGCGCTCGCCGTCGCCCATGGTGTAGCCGTCCTTGGACTCGCCGCGATCCTTCTTGGCGGCGTCGATCTGAGCAACGGGAACGTCGCAGATGTCAAGGTTACCGGCCTGGAACTCCTTGTAAGCGGTCTCCACGTCCTTGATGACCTGGAAGTGGATGCTATCGATCTTGGCCTTGTCGCCATAGTAATCGTCGAACTTCTTGAGGTTGATCTCCTGACCATCCTCCCACTTGCCGTCCATCATGAACGGGCCGTTACCAATCGGGGCAAGGTAGAAGCTCTTGACATCGGACTCGGCGCACTCGGGAACCGGGGACAGAGCCGGATGAGAGGCGACGAAGGGGAAGTCGGCGTAAGCGGAAGTCAGCTTGACGACGAGGGTCTCATCGTCAGGGCAGGTAACACCGCTGAGCTCAGTAGTGTTACCGGCAAGCAGATCGTCATAGCCCTCGACCATGGAAAGGTGATAGGAGACCTCGGAAGGACCATACTCTTTAGCGACAGCGGACTTGGTGCTGACCAGACGCTCCCAACCGAGCTTGAAGGACTTGGAGGTAACGTCATCACCGTTGTGGAACTTGGCCTTCTTGATCTTGAAGGTAAACTCGGTGGCGTCGTCGTTGGCCTCGAAGGACTCGCAAGCCAGCGGAACGATCTCGCCCTTCTCGGCGTCATAAGAGGTCAGAGCGTCAAAGAGCTGGTACTCGACCTGAGTGCCCTGGTCCTCCTGGACATTGTAGGGGTCGATGCAGACCGGGTTATTGATGTAGAAGTTCAGCGTCGAACCGGACTCAGAACCGGAAGCGTCGCCGCCCTTCTTGCCGCATGCGGCAAGAAAAGCCATGGAGCTCGCAGCAAGGGTACCGCCGACAAAGGCGCGACGACCCATAACGGGCTGGTGGAACATAGAATCAGCCATGCCATCCTCCTTATGAGATAGGACAAAGAAATGTTCAGTCGGACATATGTCGAGACAATCCGATCCGAACTATCGAAACGCCGCCCGTTGCTATGGCTGGTTATGCACAACAGGCCATCGTTTTCAATACAGTAGCGCATTTTATGCACGATTTGGGGCTAATTCCGGTTAACGGTCGAGAATTTCTTTAGTTGGGCGCAGTATGTGGTGATATTCTGGCTCTGTTACAAGTCTGTAAACAAAAAGGGTCCCGCACTTGCGGAACCCTTTTCAATTTTTTTATGCGGCTCGTGCTTAGTAGCCCACGATGCCCTGCGGGAAGAAGAACATGCACAGCACGACGCACACGGCAAACACGACAGCCATGATGACGGTCAGGCGGTCAAGGTTCTGCTCCATAACGCCCGTGGCAGAGCTGGAGTTATACAGCGAGCTGGCGATCATATCCGAAACGCCGGTGCCCTTACCGGAATGCATCAGGACGAGAATCGTCAGCGCCACGGCAGAGACAGCCCAAACTACAAACAGCAGAATCTGAAACGGACCCATAGAGAAGCTCCTTAATAGAACAATTCAAACTCTAGTACTGTACCACAACCCCCGACACTCCCCACCTGCCATTTGGGGACGAGGTAGAAATGGCAGAAATACCAAAAAGGGGGTTGCCCGAATATGGTCAACCCCCTTGCAAAGAAACGCTTGGCGTTTTCTCTTAGGCCTCGGTCGCGAGCACGCGGCCCGTCATCTCGGCGGAAGGCTCCAGACCAGCCATGGTGAGCATAGTCGGGGCGATATCGGAAAGTCGACCGTCCTCGATACCGGTGAGCTGTGCCTTCTCATCAACGATGATGAACGGCACGCGGTTGGTGGTGTGAGCCGTAAACGGATGCTTGGAACCGTCGGAAGCAACGTCAAACATGTGATCGGCGTTGCCGTGGTCGGCGGTAATCAGCGCAAAGCCGCCCTTAGCGAGAATCACCGGGACAACCTTGGACAGGGCATCGTCAACAGCCTCGACGGCCTTAACGGCCGCGTCAAAGACACCGGTGTGACCAACCATATCGCAGTTCGCGAAGTTCACGATGTAGAAATCAGCGCGATCCTCGTTGATGGCAGCGACGAGCTTCTCGGTAACCTCGGGAGCGCTCATCTCGGGCTGCAAATCGTAGGTAGCAACCTTGGGGGAAGCGACGAGCACGCGCTCCTCGCCTTCCTTGGGCTCCTCGATGCCGCCGTTAAGGAAGAACGTCACGTGGGCGTACTTCTCGGTCTCGGCGGTGTGCAGCTGCTTCAGGCCATTGGCTGCGATAACGTCGGCCAGAACGTTCTCGGGGAACGTCTTGGGGAAGGCGACCTCGACGTCAAACGTCGGATCGTATTCGGTCATCGTCACAAAGTGCGAGAGCTTGATCTGCTCGCGCTCAAAGCCGTCGAACTCCTTGTCCGTGAACACGCGGGTCATCTGACGAGCGCGGTCGGGACGGAAGTTGAAGAAGATGGCCGCGTCGCCCTCGTGGATGCCCTCGTTGTGGGCAGCGAACGGCTCAACGAACTCATCGCCGCGCGGATCCTTCTCGTAGTAGGCCTTGATACCGGCAACGGGGTCGGTATCGGCATCGGACGCATTGACCATGACGTCGTAGGCGCGCTCGATGCGCTCCCAACGGTTGTCGCGGTCCATGGCCCAATAACGGCCCGAGACGGTAGCAACGCGAGCGTCGCAACCAGTCTCCTCGGAGATCTTGGCCAGGAAGGCGCAGAACTCGCTCATGTAGCCGGCACCGGACTGCGGATCGACGTCGCGGCCATCCATAAAGGCGTGAACGCGAACGGTCTTAATGCCATACTGGGCAGCCATCTTGACCAGGGCCTCGACATGGTTCATGTGAGAATGAACACCGCCGGGGCTCATGAGGCCCATGAGGTGCAGGGTCTTGCCCTCGGCCTTGACGTCATCCATAGCCTTGACGAAAACCTCGTTCTTGGCGATGGAGCCGTCCTTGATGGCGTTGTTGATGCGCGAAAGCTCCTGAAACACGATGCGGCCGGCACCGATGTTGAGGTGACCCACCTCGGAGTTGCCCATCTGGCCGTCGGGAAGGCCCACGTCCTCGCCCGAAGCACCGAGCGTGGTGTGAGGATACTTCTCGTACAGGCTATCGAGGAAGGGCGTCTTGGCGGCAGCGACGGCGTTCTCGCCGTCGGCCGGAGCCAAGCCGCAGCCATCCATGATGATTAGGAGTGCAGGAAGATGACGCTGTGCCATATACCCTACTCGCCTGCCTTGACGACCATAGAGGCGAAGTCGGCAGCCTTGAGCGAAGCGCCGCCCACGAGGGCGCCGTCAACGTCGGGCTTGGCAACAAGCTCAGCGATGTTGGCGGGCTTGGCGGAGCCACCATAAAGAACGCGGATGCCGTTGGCGAGCTCCTCGCCGAACATCTCCTTGAGGGTCTCACGGATAGCGCCGCAGACCTCCTGAGCGTCCTCGGCGGTAGCGGTCTTGCCGGTGCCGATGGCCCAGATGGGCTCGTAGGCGACGACGACCTGCTTGGGGCAGGTGATCTCAAGACCCTCGAGACCAGCCTTGACCTGGTTCACGACATGCTCGACATAGGTGCCGGCCTCGCGAACCTCAAGGGACTCACCGCAGCAGAAGACGGGAACAAGACCGGCGGCAACGAGAGCCTTAGCCTTCTTGTTCTGGTCCTCATCGGTCTCGTGGAAGTAGTCACGACGCTCGGAGTGGCCGATGATGCAGTAGGTGCAGCCAGCGGACTTGAGCATGTCGCAAGAGGACTCACCGGTGAAGGCACCCTTGGCCTCCCAGTACACGTTCTGTGCACCGAGGGCGATGGGGGCAGCCTGAATGCGGTCATGAACCGTAGTAATGTCGATGGTCGGAGGGCAGACGAGCACCTCGACGCCAGCCGGAACCTCGGGCAGAGCCTGGGCCAGCTCGTCGGCGAGCTTGGCAGCCTCGGCGACGTCGTTGTTCATCTTCCAGTTACCAGCGATAAGAAGGGTGCGATTAGGCATCGAGAAGCGCCTCCACTCCGGGCAGGGCCTTACCCTCGACGAGCTCCATGGAAGCGCCACCGCCGGTGGAGATCCAGCTCATCTTGTCGGCCAGGTTAAACTTGTTGACGGCTGCGACGGAATCGCCACCACCGATGATCGAGGTGCAATCAGCCTCGGCGACGGCCTCGGCGATAGCCTGGGTGCCGTGAGCGAAGTTGTCGAACTCAAAGACGCCCATGGGGCCATTCCAGAATACGGTCTTGGCGCCCTTGACGGCCTCGGCGTAGAGCTCCTCGGTCTTGGGGCCGATGTCCATGCCCTCACGGTCGTCGGGGATAGCGTCGGAAGCGACAACCTCGGGGACAGCGTCCTCGCCAAAGTGGTCGGCAACACGGTTGTCGATGGGGAGCAGGATCTTGACGCCCTTCTCCTCGGCCTTCTTGAGCATCTCGCCAGCGCGCTCGACCCAGTCCTCTTCCTTGAGGGACTGACCGACGGTCATGCCCTGAGCCAGGAAGAAGGTATAGGCCATGCCGCCACCGATAATCAGGGTGTCGGCGGAGTCGATAAGGTGATCGAGAACGCCGATCTTGGAGGAAACCTTGGAACCGCCGACGATGGCGACGAAGGGACGCTCGGGCTCGGCGAAGATACCGGTCAGCGTGTCGACCTCCTTCTCCAGAAGGAAGCCAGCGACTGCGGGCAGGTAAGCGGCGGGACCCACGACAGAACCCTGGGCGCGGTGAGCGGTACCGAAGGCGTCGAGGACGAAGACGTCGCCATAGGAAGCGAGGGTCTTGGCGATCTCAGGATCGTTCTTCTTCTCACGCTTGTCAAAACGGACGTTCTCGAGAACGAGGACCTTGCCCGGCTCGACGGCGGCGACGGCCTCGGCGGCCTTCTCGCCATAAGTGTCGGCGACAAAAGCAACATCGAGACCAGAGAGCTCGGCGAGCTTCTTGGCGACGGGCTCGAGGGAAAGCTCGGGCTGGAAGCCGGTGCCCTCGGGACGGCCGAGGTGGCTCATGAGGATAACGCGAGCATTGTGCTCAACGAGATAGTTGATGGTGGGCAGGGCAGCCTTGATACGGGTGGTGTCGCCAACGACGCCATCCTTGATAGGCACGTTGAAGTCAACGCGGACGAGAACGCGCTTGCCGTCGACATCGATGTCGCGGACGGTCTTCTTGGTAAAGGCCATGTTTGCTTCTACCTTTCGTACGTGTCTGCCTCCCATTACGGCAGACGATTTCTTATAAAAAGGGCGCGACCTTAGGGTGTAAGCCCTATAAGGCCGCGCCCTTTTTTAGACGCTCAACGAGCTATTCGCTAAAAGCCAAATTAAGCAACGAACTTCTCGAAGTACTTGATGGTGCGGACCATCTGAGAGGTGTAGGAGTTCTCGTTGTCGTACCAAGAGGTAACCTGAACGAGGGTCTGGCCGTTGCCGAGGTCAGAGCACATGGTCTGAGTGGCGTCGAAGATGGAGCCATGGGTCTCGCCGATGATATCGGTGGAGACGATGTCGTCCTCGTTGTAAGCGAAGGTCTCGGAGATGGTGGCAGCGTAGGCCTTCATAGCGGCGTTGACCTCGTCGGCGGTAACCTTCTTGTCAACGACAGCGTAGAGGTTGGTGAGGGAGCCGGTCGGCGTCGGGACGCGCTGGGCGGCACCGATGAGCTTACCGTTGAGCTCGGGGAGAACCAGGCCGATAGCCTTGGCAGCACCGGTGGTGTTGGGGACGATGTTGACGGCGCAGGCGCGGCTACGACGCTTGTTGCCCTTGCGCTGCGGGCCGTCGAGCGGCATCTGGTCGCCAGTCCAGGCGTGAATGGTGGTCATGATGCCGGACACGATGGGAGCGAAGTCGTTCAGACCCTTGGCCATCGGGGCGAGGCAGTTGGTGGTGCAGGAAGCAGCGGAGATGATGTTGTCCTCAGCGGTCAGCGTCTCATGGTTGACGTTGTACACGATGGTGGGCAGATCGCTGCCGGCCGGAGCGGAGATGACGACCTTCTTGGCACCAGCGTTGATGTGGGCCTGAGCCTTAGCCTTGCTGGTGTAGAAGCCAGTGCACTCGAGAACGACGTCGACGTCGAGGTCGCCCCAAGGCAGGTTGTTGGCGTCGGCCTCCTTGTAGATCTTGATCTCCTTGCCGTCAACGGTGATGGAATCCTCGCCAGCGACGACCTCGTGATCGCGAGCATAGTTGCCCTGCGTGGAGTCGTACTTCAGCAGGTAAGCGAGCATATCGGGAGAGGTGAGGTCGTTGATAGCGACGATCTCGGAGCCCTCATGACCGAACATCTGACGGAAGGCCAGACGACCGATGCGACCGAAGCCGTTAATAGCAACCTTTACTGCCATTGTGTCTCCTTTCGTAAGGCCCCCGCAAGCTACAGCGCCCGCCGTTGAGGCCCACAAACTAACCACTCGCCTAATATACCTTTTTTTTGACTTGAATTTCACGAGAATGCTCGAAATTGAAAATCAAATTTGCTTTAAAACGTTTTAAAGCATAAAACAGCAGTTCAAGTACTATATAAACTGCCGCTTTAAACTACCTGTTCGCTTCAATGAGCTTTTCAAGACGCAAAACACGGTGATATAGGGCCGACTTTGACAAAGGAGGGTCGGCCATCTCCCCCAAATCTCGCAGTGAGAGATCGGGATAGCGCTCACGTAAGTCACAAAAGGCCGCCAAGGCATCCGGGAGCACATCGCGCATGCCGCGTCGCTCAAGCTCCTCGATAAGCGCGAGCTGATGCTGGGCAGCGCCGGCGCTTCTCGTCTGGTTGGCCAGCTCAGCATTCACGCGACGATTTACGTCGTTTTTCACCAACTTGACCGCACGGGCTTCCTCGATTTCGGCAACGCTGCGCTTGGCACCAATCAATTTGAGCAAATGCTCAATCTCCTCGGCGCTCTTGATGTACACGGCATATGATCCTCGCCGGGCGTTGACGCGTGCATGAACCCCGACCTGCTCCAACAGGTCGCAAAGCCCCTTGGCGTATTGTTCGCCCTGCACCGCAATCTCCAGGTGAAAATCGCCACGCGGGTCTGCCACAAAGCCGCCGGCAATCAAAGCGCCGCGAATGTAGGCGAGCCTGCAGCAGGGCCGGGCGACGATATGGCGCGGCACACCGGCGACGAGCCCTCCCCTGCGGTCGAGAATGCCCAGCAGAACCAAAGCCTTATCGAGGTCGGGCTGGTCGGGCAAGGTGATGAGATAGTTTCGCACCTTATGCAAGACCGACTTGCGAACGGTAAACTCCGTTTTGAGCTTGAGGATGCGGTGCGTCAGCGTAATCATCGTGCGTGCAACGGCACCCGTCTCGGTCGCAACCGTCAAACGGTACCGACCAGAGCCCGCCAGCGAAAGCGTGCCACTCACACGTGTAAGAGCGGCAAGTGTCGACAGATCGCAATATTCACATTCGGGTTCGCAGCGCGCAAGCTCGTCACGCACCTCGGCGGTAAACGACATTCAAACCTATGCTTTCGTATTGGCACGCGACAAGTCGCGGTGAGAAATGCTCACGTGATACTGAGCACCTTCCAGGTATCGGGCCGTAGCCTCTGCAATGGCAACGCTGCGGTGCTGGCCGCCCGTACAGCCGATGGCAATGGAAAGCTGCGGCTTGCCCTCCGCGATATAACCCGGCATGACCGTATCGAGCAACTGCGTCCAAACCTTCCAGAACTCCTGCGTCTTGGGATGGTCCAGGACAAAGTCGGAGACCTTCTTATCGAGGCCGGTCAACGTGCGCATCTCGGGGTCGTAGAATGGATTAGGTAGGAAGCGAACATCGATCATGATGTCTGCCTCGACGGGCATACCATGCTTAAAGCCAAATGAGAAGACGTGGACGTCCATGAGCTGCTGGTCGGACAGCTCTGAAAAAGCCGCACGCAGCTTATTGCGTAAAGCAGAGGTACGAAGGCGGCTCGTATCGATGATCATATCGGCTCGGTCGCGCACGCCCTGGAGTTGTAAACGCTCGCGCTGGATGGCGTCGGCCGTAGTCTCCCCCGGCTTCGCAATGGGATGGCGGCGGCGGTTTTCGCTGTAGCGGCGAATCAGCACCTCATCAGATGCATCGAGAAACACAATGTCACAGCTCATCTCGCGCTCTTCCAAGGCGGCAACGGCGTCAAGCAGCTCATCAAACAGGCCTTGGCTGCGAAGGTCACAGGTAACAGCAAGATGTCTACCCACACCCGTATTGATGCCAACGAGCTCTGCGAGCTGCGCAATCAGGCGCGGAGGCAGGTTGTCGATACAAAAATAGCCCATGTCCTCAAACACATGCATGGCTTGCGTTCGGCCCGATCCGGACATTCCGGTGATGATGACGATATCGGGGATGCGCTCCGTGCGCTCCGCCGCATCCATGGCATCTCCCTTTTGCATGTGCTGCCTCCTAAAATAAGCGCAGGACCCGGCCAGCGGATCCCGCGCGATCAATTGCCTTAGTTGAGTATACCGCCCCAAGCGGATACGAGGCCCGTCTTACGCCTCAAGCGCAGCCTTGAACCAACTCGTAATACTTGTGGGGTGCGTAATGGCAGTGCCAACGACAACGGCCCAGGCGCCGGCGTCAATCGCGGCGCGAGCCTCCTCAGGCGTATGCACACGACCCTCGCAAATAATGGGAAGACCGGGGAACTCCTCGGTTGCCTGGCGCAAAAGCGGCAGGTCGGGGCCGTCTGCCATGGTGCAATCGATGGCGGCGACGCCATGCGAAAGCGTAGTGGAAACCAAATCGAAGCCCATGTCGACCGCGCGGCGGATATCCTCGATCGTGGCGCAGTCCGCCATCAGAAGCACGCCCTCCTCGTGCAGCGGACGAAAAGTGTCCTCGAGCGACTTGCCATCGGGGCGCGGACGATCGGTGGCATCAATCGCCACGATGTCGGCACCGGCAGCAACGCAGGCGCGGGCGTGACGCAGCGTCGGCGTGATGTAAACGCCCTCGTGTCCATCCTTCCACAGGCCGATAACAGGAACCTCACAACGACCCTTAATGGCAGCAATGTCGGCAAGGCCCTGGCAACGAATGGCGGCGGCGCCTCCGAGTTCGCAAGCGCGAGACATTTGAGCCATGGTCTCGGGCGTACGAAGCGGCTCGCCCATATACGCCTGAACGCTCACGATGAGCTTACCCTTCAGGGATTGAATTAAAGGATCGACGGTCATAAGGCTATAACCTTTCTCAGAACAGCCTCCCGAGGCGTGTCGTCTCGGGAGGCTCCTACAGCAGATACGTTTACTTTAACGAGGCAAGAAGATGCTCGGCGGCACCGATAAGCGGTGCGTCGCCCTCCAGAGAACCGATGAGGATCGGCGTGTCCTGAAGCGGATCGAGCGCTTGGCTGGCATAGCCCTCGTGTACCGAATCCTTCCACGTCTGCGAACGCCAATCGGGTCCCTGGTGAATTACGCCACCCGAAAGCACGATGACCTCTGGATCCAGAATGTTGGCGAGCGAGCCCAAGCTAGCGCCCAATGCAAAGCCGGCATCGTGGATGACCTCGGTCGCCTTTGCGTCACCCACGCGGCACAGGTCGTTCACGTCGCGGCCAACCGAGGGACGACTGGGGTCAACACGACCGAAGCGCTCGTCGTACATGCGCCCAATCGACGTACCCGAAGCCACCGACTCCAGATGGCCGGAACGCCCGCAGGCGCAGGGAATGCCGGCGGCAGCCGAGCACTCGATGTGGCCCATATGGCCGGCAGCACCATGGAAGCCCTGCATCACGCGGCCGTTCTCGACATATGCGCCTCCGATACCCGTGCCGATGCCCAGACACAAGACGGAGAACTTGCCCTTGCCGACGCCCCAATGGGCCTCACCCAGAGCATGAGCCTGCACGTCGCCTACAACGGCAACGGGAAGACCGAGGTCCTCGCGCAGACGCGGCCCCAACTGAACGCCGGACCAGCCGGGCATGATCTCGTTGGCATACGCGATGGCGCCCGTCTTGGGATCGACGACGCCAGCGGCACCGATACCGACGCCAAGGACCTCGACATCGGGATTCGCCTCGAGAGCGGCCTTGATGGACGCCTCGATACGCTGGAAGACGGCCTCACCGCCCTCTTGGGCCTCGGTGGGAACCTCAGCCTCAAATACGGGATGGGGCACGCCGCCATCAGCCGGATATTCCATAATGGCGGTCGCAATCTTGGTGCCACCGATATCAACGGAGCAGATGTACTTGTTCTCCATGTCGCTCTCCTTAGGAGATAAAAACAACTACAGGAAATAAAGGCGGTGTTATCGCCGCAGCTTGCTAAAGGCTTCCCGAGTGCCCGGGGTTGGGGTGAAAGCGGTCGGGCATTGACCTAATGGGTCACGCTCGATCGCTTGAGCCCCAAGATCGGGTGCCCGGGAAAGCTTTACAGGAGGCCGTTGTCCTGGAGGACCTTCCTAATCGCCTCGACGTTCTCGCCGGTCATGGCCTTCACCGGGCGCGGCATGGTCGGGCTGTCGAAAATGCCCATGAGGTTCATAGCGGTCTTGAAGGCGCCAACGCCACCGGCATAGCCCTGGACGCCCGAGGTGACGTCCCAGATGTGCGAAATCTCATTGAGGCGATCCTGCTCGGCTTTGACGGTAGCCCAGTCACCAGCCTGAGCGGCCTTCCACTGACGCACGTAGCCCTCGGGCTCAACGTTGGCGAGACCCGGGACAGAGCCGTCGGCGCCACCAAGGTAGGCACCGTCGACGACGACCTCATGGCCGGTGAGGATGCTCATCGGATGGCCGTTCTTCTCGTTCTCCTGAACGAGGTAGCGGAACGAGACGTCGTCACCCGAGGAATCCTTGACGCCAGCAAGGACGCCCTCGGCGCCGAGCTTTGCAAGGAGCTTCCAGGGGAGCTTGGTGTGAACGCACACGGGAATGTCATAGGCAAAGATGGGCAGGTCGAGCTCCTCATGCAGGATGCGGAAATGCTCCTCGACCTCGGTCATGCCCTGCAGGGCATAGAACGGGCAGGTGGCAACGAGCGCATCGGCGCCCAGCTCCTGAGCAACCTTACCGTGCTCAATCATGCGCTCGGTCTCGGTATCGATGATGCCGACCAGAACAGGAACGCGGTGGTCGACGATTCGAACGGCCTCGGCGATGATCTGTCGACGACGCTCGTCGGTGGAGAAAACGACCTCACCCGAAGAGCCCAGGAAAAACAGGCCATCGACGCCGGCGTCGATCATGCGGTTGATGCTGCGCTCAAAGGAGGCAACGTCGAGCTGGTGATCTTCGGTATCGGGAACAACGACGGGAGGAATAACGCCGGTGAATTTCTGAGTTGCCACAAGAATCTCCTTAGTTGTCTGGCGGGTGGCCCTATGCCGCCCACTCTTGTTGGCAGTGTCCAGGCCGTCTAGGCCAAAGAACACAGGTAGAACGCTTGGTTAAAGAAGTCGACGACTTCGTTTTCGAACGCATTGATGCGTTCGTGAGCATATTTGGCATAGATAATATGCCTCCGGTCACACTCAAGACCGTTGAATACGGCAAACTGGCCCTTGGGATCGCTCACGGCATCCATGAGCGATGTACCCATAAGTACCGATCCGCGCACCCGAGACGACAGCGCTTCGAGGCCACCGGGAAGCGGATTGGCAACCGCCGTGCAGGCAAGGCCCCGCTCGTCCAGAGCAGAAACCGCCAGCGCGACTCCACCGCCAAGGCCCTCGCCCCATGCAAAGATGCGGTCGGGGTCCATGCCGTCAAGATTGCGCGCGACCTTTGCCATTGCACAGCCCCAGCGGACGCGTTCAACAAAAACGGGCGAGGTAACCCCCTGCTGCAGCTCGCTGAGCCCAATCACATCGTCGTCCAGCGCAAGCACGGCATATCCCATGGCGGCAAACCTCGTCATGTGATGCCATCCACGTACGGGTCGGTCGATGTCGTGAAACATCAGGCATAGCGGCACAAGCTCGGATGCCCGGGCACAACCTGAGGGCTCAATCAAACGGCCGTGTACGACTTCCCCGGCAAGTTCAAAGGAAACCTCGGAGTAACGCGCGCACGGATTGGCGAAATCAATCGCCGTGACAGTCAGTCCGCAAACCTCAAGGTCCGAAGCGGCTGCCTCCAACTCGGAAACATCCGCCAAAGCATCGCCGCGCCAATCACGGAAATCGGAGAGCCTTGACGAAACCGTCCCAGAGATCCCCGCAAGCTCGGGGTCAATCAGCTCATTGACATTGCTCTCGCACTTAGACATGAGCCTCCCCTTCCTTGCAGAAAAACGGAATAATCAGATCGTCAAAATCCTGAATCTCCTCGTGGCCAAAACCCTCAAAGAACTCATGGCGCTTCTCACAGGTCAGGTTGTTGTAGACCGCAAACTGCGTCGCCGGTGGACAGACGATATCGGCCGTTCCCGTGCCAAACAGCACGGGGCATTTGACCATGGGGGCAAAGTTCTTGGAATCGAAATACGCCAGCTTGGCATAGGCTTCGTCAATACAAGTCGAGTCCTCGTCAAACCAGCGAGACCAATAGCGCAGGCCCTCGTAGGCAATGTCGTCGGCATCCAAATCCCAGACCAGGCGGAAATCCGACAGGAAAGGATAGAGGATGGCGGCACGATTGATAAGCTCGCTGTTAAGCGCGCAGGTCGCAATGCCCAAGCCACCGCCCTGCGACGCACCGTTCACAAAAACGCGGGCAAGATCGATGCCCTCGAGCTCGCGAACAATGCGGCACAGAATGCGGATATCCTGATGCAAGCGTACGTAGTAGAGATTGGCCGGGTCGCCGTCGATACCGGCAACGATATGCCCGGCAACCGTTGCGCCTTCAAATCCACCAATATCCTCGGAGGGGCCACCCTGACCGGGGCAGTCGAGGGCGACAAGTGCCATGCCCATACCCGCAAACGACGCCTGCTCGAACCAGCTGCGGCTTGCGCCCGGATAGCCGTGGAACTGTAGCACCAGCGGCACGGACTCGTCCGAAACCGGCTTGAGATACTTGGCATGCAGGCGGGCGCCACACATGCCGGTATACCAGAGGTCAAAAAACTGGCAGGTCGCAGTATCGGCAATCGATGCCGCCTCAACCGCATAGTCGATCTCGACGGCGTCAGCCTCGGCCATGCGGTCGTTCCAAAAGAGATCGAAATCTGATGGACGAGGCATGGCGCCCCGATAACCACCAAATTGCTGTTGTAGCTCCTGAGCGCTTGGCATGGCTCGTGAACCCAACCTTTCGAAATCGCAACGAGGGTGCGCCCGGCAAGGGAGCCGGGCGCACCGTGGGGAAAGCGAACCGACACGCCAAGCTTGGGGTGCAGCAGCGACGGCGCAGCACCGAGCAGCATCTTGGTGTAGGGGTCCTGCGGGTTCTGGAAGACCTGCTTGGCCTCGCCCTGCTCGACGATCTTGCCGCCGTTCATGACGATGATGTCGTCAGAGATGTAGCGGACCGTCTGGATGTCATGGCTAATGAACACCATGGCCAGGCCGAGTTCCTTCTTAAGATCGGTCAACAGGTTGAGGATCTGCGCGCGGACCGAAACGTCCAGAGCCGAGGTGGGCTCGTCGGCGATGATGGCGTCAGGGTTCAACGACAGGGCACGGGCAATTGCCACGCGCTGGCGCTGACCGCCCGAAAGCTGGCCGGGAAGAACCTCGGCGGCAGAGCTGGGCAGACCGGTGAGCTCCAGGAGTTCCTTAACGCGCTTCTCCTGCTCGGCCTCGGTACCCAGGTTGTGGACGCGCATGGGATCGAGCAGCTGCTCACGAACGACCATGCGAGGGTTGAGTGCCGTCGCGGGGTTCTGGAACACGACCGAGATGACGCGGCCCATGTGACGACGATCCTCGGCAGTACGCTTGGTGACGTCCTTGCCCTTAAAGTAGACCTTGCCACTCGTGGGGGCCTGCAGGCCGCACATGACATTAGCAGTGGTGGACTTGCCGCAACCGGACTCGCCGACGATGCCGATCGTCTGACCGGGCATGAGCTTAATGGTCACGCCTTGGACGGCATGAACCAGATTGGGGTGCAGGATCGAACCGGTACGGGTCCTAAAGGTGACGTGGACATCGTCAAGGAAGATAATCGGCTCGACGCCGTTGACCGCAGTCTCGCTCATCTACATCACCTCCGCATGAGGGGTCAAACCATTTGCCTTGAGCACCTCATCGGGGAGCTCGGAATAGAAGTGCTCGGTGCCGGGCACGCGCTTGAAGACCGGACGGGTGTCCAGGCCGATGTGCGGATGGCTTGAGCGGGGCGCGAAGCGATCGCCCTTGGGGAAATCGCGCGGGCTGGGGACGGCGCCGGGCACCTGGTGCAGGCGACCCGAACCGCTCTCGATGGACAGAACGGAACCCAGAAGACCGCGGGTGTACTCGTGAATCGGGTTGGTGAGCAGCTCCTTGGTGGGCGCCTGCTCGATAACCTGACCGGCGTACATAACCGTGATGTTATGGGCGACCTCGGCGACCAACGCCAGGTCATGCGAAACGAAGATCATGGCAAAGCCGAGCTTGGCCTGAAGATCGTTGAGCAGCTTAATGACCTGCTTTTGGACGGTAACGTCCAGAGCGGTCGTGGGCTCGTCGCAGATGACCAGCTTGGGGTCGCGGGTAAGGGCCATAGCGATCAGAACGCGCTGACGCTGTCCACCGGAAAGCTCGTGCGGATAGCTCTCGAGCGTGCGCTTGGGATCGAGGCCGACGAGCTCCAGGAGCTCCTCGGCGCTGCGGGTGCCGCCGCGCTTGGTGAGCTGCTTCATCTGGGCGGAGATGAGCATAGAGGGGTTGAGCGAGGACAGGGCGTCCTGATAGACCATGGCGATATCGGTACCGCGCAGGCCGAACCACTCCTTCTTGCTCATCTTGAGCAGGTCACGACCCTCCCAGAGGACCTCGCCGGAAAGATGCTCGTCCTCATCGGTCAGGCCCATGATGGCCAGCGTGGTGATGGACTTACCGCAGCCGGACTCGCCTACCAGGCCCATGGTCTGGCCGGGACGGACGTCAAAGTTGACATGGTCGACCACGTTGATATCACCGTGGTGCTCAAACTGGATGCAGAAATCGCGGACCGAAAGAATCGGCTCAACGGACTCATCGGGCACATGGCGGTCGTTACGCTTGAGCTCGACATCGCGCAGGGCGCCAAGACGGGCGGACAGGGACTGGGCCTGCTCCTTGTAGGCGCGAACGGGGTCGGAGACCAGCAGGTCGGCCTCGCGGCGCTTGGAGGAATCGGTCGGATCCAGAGCGGCGGAAGGAGCAGCGGCCATAGCGTCGGTAATGCCCTCAGAGAGGATGTTGAGCGCCAGGCAGGTGATCATGATGGCCAGACCCGGGAACAGCGCCTGCCACCAACGACCGGCGAGCACGCCACCGCGGGCGTCGGCGAGGATGTTGCCCCACGTAGCAGTGGGCTCCTGGATGCCAGCGCCGATAAAGGTCAGCGAAGCCTCGAAGATGATAGCGTCGGCGACCAGGGTGACGGTGAAGACCATGATCGGGGCAATGCAGTTACGAAGAACGTGCTTGATCAGAATCCACGGAGCCTTGGCGCCGGAGACGATGACCGCGCGGACATAGTCCTCACCGTACTCGGATACGATGTTGGCGCGCACGATACGGGCGATCTGCGGGGTGTACATAAAGCCGATCGCAAAGATAATCGACGGCACGGAGTTGCCCAGGATGGAAACGAAGACGGCTGCGAGGGCGATACCCGGGACAGACATGATGATGTCCAGGATGCGCATAATCGTCTCGGAGACGGCCTTGCGCGAAACCGCAGCAAGAGCACCGACAACGGAGCCACAGACCAGAGCCATAGCGGTAGCACCAAAGCCGATGATCAGCGAGTAACGACCACCGTAGAGCATACGCGAAAGGATGTCACGGCCCTTGTCGTCGGTTCCGAAGATAAACCCGTTGCCGGGAGCCTGGCGAGCCGTAAAGATCTCGACCGGGCTATAGGGGGCAAGCAGGGGGGCAAGAATCGCAGTCAGGGCGACCAGCACCAGCACGATGGCGGCAATCTTAGAAGACAGCGTCATCTTCTTCCAGCCACCGAGCTTGAGCCCCTTGGAGGCAGCCTTCTCGAGCTGCTCGGTTTGCTTCTCTCGAATCTTTACCATAATCTACACCGTCCTGATGCGCGGGTTGATGAGCAGGTAGAGCATGTCAACCACGATGTTGATGATGATGAAGGCAAGAGCAACGACGATGACGACGCCCTGAACCAGGTTCGCCTCGTTGCCCTGAACGCCCTGCAGGATCGCAGTACCCATGCCGGGGAGGTTGAAGATGACCTCGATGACGACGGCGCCGCCCATGAGATAGCCAATCTTAAGACCGAGGGTGGTGACCGGGGTGATCAGCGCGTTGCGAAGAACGTTGATGCCGACGACGACCTTCTCGGGAACGCCGGCGCCGCGAGCCATACGGACATAGTCCTTGTCGAGCTCCTCGACCATGGCGGTACGCACGATACGAGTCATCTGACCCGTCAGCGGAAACGCCAAGGCGATGGCGGGCATGATCATGCGTCCCAGATAGCCAGCCGGATTCGTGGTGAAGTGCGGCAGGGCGCCCGATGCCGGGAGTACCTTAAGGTAGGAAGAGAACAGCAGGATCAACAGAACGGCAAGCCAGAACGACGGGGTTGCCAAGCCGGCGATGGAAAAGACGCGGATCACTTGGTCCGGCCATTTATCGCGATACAGTGCCGCGATGACGCCGAGCAAAAACGATACGACCGCACCGATGGCAAGACCGATGAAGGTCAGCTGCATCGTGACGGGTAGGGCCGTGGAGATGCGCTTGGCAACGGAGTTGCGAGCAGCACCATAGGTGCCCATGTCGCCATGGATCAAATTGCCCATATAGCGCACGTAGCGCACGGGCCAGGGGTCGTCCAGACCATACTTCTCATGGTACTCGGCAACCGCCTCGGGCGAGGCACCGTCACCCAACGCCGTGTAGGCGGGGTCGGTCTTGGAGAACGACATAAGGAAGAACACCAGGACGGTGACGCCCAATGCCATGATCGGCAGCGCCACGAGACGCCTTCCAATCAAACGTAGAAAGTTGTTCACGTTCTCTCCCCTTTCTTTTGTCGGTAGGACCAACTGGTATATGAGTACGGACACTCATTACAAGACCCGAGCGACATCGTTGCCGCCCGGGTCTTTGTTTCAACTATGAGGATACGGTCCCAACGGCCGACATCCTGCATATAGACTCAAGCGAGTCTTACGCCTTGACGGTCGCGACACCCTTAAAGGACATGCTCGTCGTGCCGATGCCCTTGAAGCCATCGAGGGCCTCGCCGTTGGGCGCAGTGGACGGATCGTTCCAGGAAGCGGAGACGGTCTTAACGTGGACAACGGGGTACAGAACGGCGTTTTCGGCGATGATGTCGAAGCACTCGTTCCACTTCTTCTGCTGCTCGTCGCCCTCGGCGGCAAGAGCCTCGTCCATAAGGCCGTGGAGCTTCTGCCACTCAGCGGACTCCTTCCACGGGCAACGGGTCTGCATCCAGACGTTGTCGCCGTACCACCAGTTGAGCAGCAGGTCGGGGTCTGCGCCGAAGCAGGAAGGATCGCCAGGGGCAAGGAGGATATCGTAGGCCTCGCCGCCGTCGATGGCAGCATAGGTGGCCGGCGAGGTATCGGTCTGGATGGTCACATCGAAGCCGAGAGCGTCGAGGTCGTTCTTGACCTGGGCAGCCATACCCTTGATCTGCTCGTTATCAGTGGTGCGCAGGGTAATGGCGCCCGGGGTGATACCGGACTCCTCGATAAGCTTCTTGGCCTTCTTGGCGTCGGTCTTGTACACCGTGGAGGCCTCATGATAGTTGGTGAAGCTCTTGGGCAGGTAGCAGCTGGCAGCGGTAGCAAGGCCGGCGAAGGTGTTGCTGATCATCTTCTCGGTGTCGAGCGCATACATGACAGCCTGACGGACCTTGACGTCGTTCCAAGGCTCCTTGGCGACGTTGAACATGATGAAGCGGGTGCCGAAGCCCTGGACGTTGTCGATCTTGCAGCCGGCGCCCTCGAGCTGGTCGACGGCGTCAGCGGTAACGAGCTCCATGACGAGCGTGGAGCCTTCCTGCTGAGCGGTGACGCGAGCGGTGGGGTCGGTCAGGATGCTGTACTGGATCTTCTTATCCTCGGCAGCATACTCACCGTTGTACTCGGGGTTGGGAACCAGGGTGATCTCGGTATCGGAGATAGAATCGTACATCCAGGGGCCGGAGCCGATCGGCTGCTTGGCGCGATCCTCCTCGCTCTGGGCGGCAGGAGTAACGCGAATAATGGCCAGACGATCCTTGAGCAGGGAGAAGTTGGGGACCTTGGTCTTGACCGTCACGGTGCTGGCATCCTTGGCCTCGATGGACTCGAAAGGCTGGAAGAACGGAGCGTAGGTGGCAGAAGCGGCGCAAGCGGTGTAGGAGGCGACGACGTCGTCAGCGGTAACCTCGGTGCCATCGGAGAATTTGGCGCCCTTGCGGATGGTGACCTCGAAGGTGGTGTCGTCCACGGACTTGGGATCATCGGTGGCGAGCTCGTTGAAAGTGCTGTAGTCGTGGTAATCGATGCCGTAGAGGCCCTCGACGACGTGCCAGTTAGCGCCCAGGCCCACGGCGGAGCCGGTGCTGGCGGGGTCGAAGCTGGACGGAGCGTAAGCGGAACCGGCGGTGATCACGCCGCCGCCACGGTTGGCGGAATCGGCGGGAGCGGAACCCTCGTCGCTAGAGCTGCCACCGCAGCCAGTGAGACCAAAGCCGGCGACAGCAGCGACGCTGCCGGTGAGGCCGAGGAACGAACGCCTGGACATACCCTTATTGATGATGGCCATGTCTTCTCCTATCAATAGAGAATCTTACCCGGGAGCACCTAAACTTGCCCCCGCGCAACTTGCGGACGATATATACCTTACCTACCGACAAACCCAACTGAGGTGCCGCGCTCGGCGACCGATACATACATACGCTTGAACGGTATTTACTACCGTTCACCGAATTCGTTGACAAACGATACAGCAGACAGTATGTATCGGCGAGGTGAGATATCAGTCTTCGTCAACCCGCAGGATAGCAGGGTTTTCGCTTGGGTTAGTCAAACGTTTTAGCGTTAATAAAACCCGAAACCAGCAGGCAATCATGGCGAAATAAATGGTTGAAAATCGCGCAATCATGTATATCAGTTGTTTATGCTCGTGTTTAGCTATCGGAATGGCCAGCCGCGGCCTCGGCGCGCTCGGCATTCCATGCAACGAGCGCCTCGTGGACCGCCTTGGCAACATCGGCAGGTATGCCGCGAACTTCCGCGATCTCTTGCTCACTCGCCGCGCGCAACCGCTTCATCGAGCCAAAATGGCGCATAATTGCACGTTTTCTAGTGGGTCCCACGCCTGGAACGTCATCGAGTACCGAGACCGTCATGGCTTTATCGCGCAATTCGCGATGGAACGTGATGGCAAAACGGTGCGATTCGTCGCGCACCTGCTTGATGAGATAGAGCGACGCAGACCCGGTCGGAAGCACGACAGGAGTCTCGTCCCAAGGCACGAAAACCTCCTCATCGGCCTTTGCCAAACCACAAACTGGTATATCGAGCCCAAGGGCCTCAAGTTGCTTAATTGCAGCCGTCAATTGCGGCTTGCCGCCGTCGACAACGAGCAAATCGGGGCGCGAGCCAAAACGTTCGTCGGTCATCCGCTCGGGAGCATAGCGACGCCCCAAAACCTCGGACATCGAAACGAAGTCGTTCGCCTCGTCCAATTCGGCCTGGATTTTAAAGCGGCGGTATTGGCTCTTGTCGGCGTGGCCGTTGGTAAACACCACCATCGAGGCGACCGTAAAGGTGCCATGAAGCGTAGAGATATCGAAGCACTCGATTCGCATTGGCGGCGCAGGTAGCGCCAAGGCGCTCTCAAGCTCCAGGAGTGCTCGATTGGTGCGATCGTCGGCGTATCCCGTGCGCATCATATAACGCATGAGGGCATGACGCGCATTTTTAGATGCCATATCGAGCAACCGGTGTTTTTCGCCGCGCTGAGGCCTATGGAGATGACAGGAACGCTCGCGCTTGTCCGAAAGCCACTCCCCTAGCGCCTCCGCATCCTCAAGCTCGACGGAAAGGTTCACCTCGGCTGGAATATCAGCCGTCTCGTCGTAATAGCGCTTGAGAAAGCCCGACTGAAGCTCCTCTTCATCGACATCCAGGCCCTTATCGAGAATGAACTCACAGGTTCGAACCGTTCGCCCCTCGCGCACAACAAACACGCAGGCGGCCGAAATGGTCTCTTCTCGATAGAAACCAATCACATCGAGATCGACACTCGACGGAAAAACGACCTGCTGTCGGTCGTCCAAGCCCCTAATAACTTCCAAGCGACGCTTGACGCGCGCCGCCCGCTCAAAATCGAGCGCTTCGGCGGCGTCCGTCATCTCGGATGTAAGCTCATCAACGACATCTTTACGATGGCCCGACAAAAATCGCTCGACGCGTTTAACGTTTTTAGCATAGTCGGCTGGAGAGATCGCACCGACGCATGCCCCCGGGCCGCGGCCAACATGGAAGTCAAAGCAAGGACGCCCGTTTTGAGCGCAAATCATATTGACGATATCTTCTTCGCCCTTGTGGGACTCGACGATACGGCGGCATCGACGCCATTCCGCACAAGAAGCCGAGCAGATCGGGATTACCTTGCGCAGCGTATCAATGGTCTCGCGCGCCGCGCGGCTGTCGGTATAGGGACCAAAATAACGCGTTCCCGGCTTATGACGCTCACGAGTATATTTAATAGCTGGGAACAGATCACTCTTGGTGATAGCGATAAAGGGATAGCTCTTATCGTCCTTAAGGTCGACATTAAAGTACGGATGGTATTGACCGATCAGGTTGCGCTCGAGCACCAGCGCCTCGTGCTCGTTCTCGACAACGATATAGTCAAAGCTCGCAACCAGCTGCATCATCAGTGGAATCTTTTGGCGCTCGTCCTGCAGCGTCACATATTGACGCATGCGCGAGCGCAGATTTTTAGCCTTGCCAACGTAAATGACATCGCCCTTGGCATCTTTCCAAAGGTAGCAGCCAGGCTGCATGGGCACACGCGAAACCTGTTCGGCAAGCGTTGGAATGTTGTCATGACCTGCCACGACTGCCTACCTGCGGCGAAGAAGCGCGGAGACCTCAGGCATCTTTAGAAGGACGGCAAGGCCAAAAGTCACGGCAAGTGAAACCATGCCCGCGATGCAAACATAGCCCAAGGTAATAAGAATCGATCCGCCAAGCGCTCCGACAAAACTCTCGAGCGCCCACAAAACGCCGGCACCCGCTGCGGCACCCAGGCCGCCGAGCAAAAGGCCATAGAAGCAGCCGTGCAGAATAGATTTAACCTGAAGACCCTGCAGACGACGACGCAGCCACCACAGCGAACAGCCGACCAGAATCACATAGTCGACAACATACGAAATCGCAATCGCAGGCATGCCATAGCCCAGCACCACACCAAACAGCAGAACCGAACCAGCCTGACCGATAGCAGAGTATAGGCAATAGCGGCTATAGGGCTTCATGTCGAGCAACGCCGAGAAGCTCTTCTGCATCAACACGACCACGCCGTAGAGCGGCAGGGAGAGCGCCAGATAAACCAGAAACTCGGACACAAGCGCCACACCCGACTCGTCGAACTTGCCGGCGCAATAAATCATGTTGAGCGGACGGGCAAACACAATGAGATATAGCGCGAAAGGAATCAGGAAGAAGAGCATCTGGGCCACGCCGCGCGAGATACCAACGCGCACGCTGTCATAATCCTTTTCCTGGGCATCGTGCGAAAGCTCGGTATAAAGCGCCGTCGAGAGCGAGGCGGCTATCAAGGCATAAGGCAGTGTGTACCAAAGGCGCGCATAGGCAATTACAGAAGGACCGGTCTCGGGCTGCACCACCAGCGCGGCTGCGTTGGTAATGGAAGTCGACACGAACATGCATACCGTAGCGAGCAACGTCGGGACGCCGAGCGCGAGCGTCTGTCGCAGTGCAGGATCCTTAAAGTCGATATGAATATGAGGCCGGACACCATGCTTACCGAGTGCGGGAATCTGGCACGCCATCTGGACAAAAACGCCAAGCGTCGTGCCGAGCGAAATCAAAACGACGCCCGCTTGCTCACCAAAGCAGGCAGATACGGGAGCGAAGCCCATAAAACTCGCAATGACAATCACATTGTTGAGTACCGGGGCGAACGTCGACCAAAAGTAGTCACGATGCGCGTTAAGAACGCCCGAGAACACCGAGCCCAAGCCGTAGAACAAAATCTGAATGGCAAAGAAACGGAACATGAATGCAGCGGTATCCATGCTTCCGCCATCGCCCGAAAGGAACGACTGCGTCCAGATAAAGCCCGGAGCAAACACGGTGCCCAACACCGAAATGCCGCCCAGCAGCAAAAGCAGGATGCCGAGCAGATTACCTACGTATTCGTTTGAGGCGTCGCGACCCTGCTCACGACGCACGCCCATGTACACCGGCAAAAAGGCGGTAACCAACATACCGCCCATCACGAGCTCATAGAGCATATTGGGCAGGTTGTTGGCGACCTGATAGGAAGACGAGAGCAGCGACATGCCGATGGCGGCAGCCATAGCCCAAGTACGGATAAACCCGGTGACACGCGACACAATGGTCAGTGCAGTCATGAGGCCGGCAGAACGGCCAACCGTAGAGTAGTCCGACGAGCCCATATCATCTACGTCGTCCTGTGATTGGGGGCTGACTTCAGTGTGTTGTCGAGAATCAACCTCGATATCAGGCTCATCGATTATCGCGAAGGGGTCGTCGACCAAAACGGCATCATCGGCAGAAAAAGCTCCGTCAACAGGCGTGACATCGCTGTCAAACGAAGCGCCATCGTTAGCTACGGCATTATTACCAAACACCGTGTCAACTTCCCTGGCGGCAGCGGTTCGACCAGAAAACGACAATAGATCCCAATCATCGTCCTCAACAGCAACGCCCTCGACCGGATCGGTCGAGCCGAGCGGTGACCACTCGTCATCCAAAAGAAACTGCTCGCCATCACCGTCGGTTGCAGGCCTCGCGGGACGATCGGCTGGGACACCCTGCAGTGCGCCCTTTCCCTGAGCCGCCATCAAAAACACCGCCGTCTCATCGGGACGCGGCGCACGAGACGCCCCGGCGTCAGGCATCCGTCCGGCACGGGATTGAGCCGCGGCCAAAAACACCGCCGTCTCATCGGGGCGAGCCGAAGAGAGAATCGTGCGGGGAGGCACCGTACCGGCGCCGGCGGCACGCAAATACACAGCCGTCTCCCCTGGATCTGCAGCAACGGACCAAGCGTTTCGAATCTGGTCATCGACCGAAGAAGCCTCAGGCGCGGGCGTCTGAGAAGCCGAACCCTTTGCAAAGTGAGCTCCGCGCTTCGATTCTTCCTGCGGCATCGCTCAGTCCTCTCTCGTGATCGGGGCAACCGTCGCCCCGCAAAATGCAACTAAGTCGTCGGGGGCAAGCTCAAGTTGATAGCCACGCTTACCGCCTGAGATAAAAATGGTATCCCAAAGGACGCATGTCTCATCGATCAGCGTCCGAAAGCGTTTTTTCATGCCGACTGGACTGCAGCCGCCCCGGACATACCCCGTCGCGGCAAGCAAGTCCTTGACATGCATCATGGTCAGCGACTTTTCACCAGCGGCGCGCGCGGCGGCCTTTAGGTCAAGCTCGTCGGCAACGGGAAGACAGCACACAACGTGTTCGTTGGACGGCGTCACGCAAACCAAGGTCTTAAACCCCTGGCCAGGCTCCTCGCCAAGTTGTTCCAAAATTGCAACGCCTAAACCCACCGACTCATCGCCATCGTCTTCATACGTATGGAGAATATAGGAGATGCCGGCGTTTTCCAGCTCGCGCATCGCATTGGTTTTCGGCGTCTTTGCAGCCTTTGCCATGGCATGTCCCTTCCCTCGCATTCGAACGTAACGCCTAAGTATATGTCCAATTTAGCCGCATACGTCATCTCGACACACAGAAGCGCCACCGAATCGAAAGGAATCGGTGGCGCTTCTCGTCCGACGGCGTCTCTTTACTGGGCGTCGAGTTGTGCCTGACGCTCGCGGTCGCGCTTGAGCAGCGGTGCCAAGAACTTGCCCGTGTAACTCTGCGAACATGCCGCGACCTGCTCCGGCGTACCCGAGACCACGACGGTTCCGCCGCCATTGCCGCCCTCGGGACCCATATCGATCAGGCGGTCGGCAACCTTGATGACATCAAGGTTGTGTTCAATCACCAGCACCGTGTTGCCCGCATCGACCAAGCGCTGCAGCACATCGAGCAGCTGGCGGACGTCCTCAAAATGAAGGCCGGTCGTCGGCTCGTCCAAAATATAGAACGTCTTGCCCGTCTGGCGTCGATGAAGCTCCTTGGCGAGTTTCACACGCTGCGCCTCGCCGCCCGAAAGCGTCGTGGCCGGCTGCCCCAAACTCACATAGCCCAAGCCAACGTCATACAAAGTCTGAAGCTTGCGCTTAATCTGCGGGATATTCCCAAAGAAGGCCAGCGCCTCGGTGACGCTCATGTCGAGCACGTCCGAGATGGTCTTGCCACGGTAGGTGACCTCGAGTGTCTCACGGTTGTAGCGTTTACCGCCGCAAACTTCGCAGGGAACGTAGATATCGGGAAGGAAGTGCATCTCGATCTTGATCTGTCCGTCGCCCTTGCACGCCTCACAGCGCCCGCCACTCACATTAAAGGAGAAACGACCCGGCGAGTAGCCGCGCGCCTTCGACTCCGGCGTACTCGCAAACAGCGCGCGAAGATCATCCCACAGGCCAATATAGGTAGCAGGGTTGGAACGCGGTGTGCGGCCAATCGGCGACTGGTCGATATCGATAACCTTATCGATACACTCGATGCCCTCGATTTTCTTATACGGACCCACAGGGCGCGTCGAACGGTGAATAGCATTCGTAAGGGCAGGCGCAATGGTGTCGGTAACCAGGGAGCTCTTGCCCGATCCCGACACGCCGGTAACAACCGTAAGCGTACCAAACTCGATCTTGGCAGTAACGTTTTTGAGGTTGTTAGCTCGAGCGCCCGTAATTTTAAGGCAGCCGCGACCGGGCTTGCGCCGTTCATCAGGCACCCGGATCATTCGTTTGCCGGTCAGATAAGCGCCCGTCATCGACTCAGGACACGCCATGATATCGGCAGGCGTTCCCGCCGCGACTACGTGTCCGCCGTTGACGCCGGCGCCGGGCCCCATGTCGATCACGTAGTCGGCGGCACGGATTGTGTCCTCGTCGTGTTCGACGACGATGACGGTATTGCCGATATCGCGCAGGCGCTCAAGGGTCTTGATCAGGCGCTCGTTGTCACGCTGATGAAGACCGATCGATGGCTCGTCTAGAATATAGAGCACGCCCATGAGGCCGGCGCCGATCTGTGTTGCCAGGCGAATACGCTGCGCCTCGCCACCAGAAAGCGTCGCCGAGGCACGATCGAGCGTCAGATAGTCGAGTCCAACATCGACCAGAAAACGCAAGCGCTCCAGGATTTCCTTGACGATGCGCCCGCCGATAAACTGTTGGCGCTCGGTGAGCTCCAGGCCCTCAAAAAACTCGAGCGACTCACGGCACGACAGGCAACAAACCTCGTAAATGGACTTGCCGCCCACAGTGACGGCGAGCATCTCAGGGCGCAAACGAGCGCCGTGGCAGCTCGAGCACGGTTCCTCGCGAATGTACTTCTCCAAGCGCGCCTTGGTGTTCTCGTTCGTCGTCTCGGTATAGCGTTCGTACAGGATGTTGCGAACGCCCGAAAACTTGGTATCCCACTGGCTACGACGTCCGTCGAGCTTTTGGTAGTCAACCGAGATCTTCGTATCGCCCAGGCCATCCAAGAATGCACGACGCACGCGAGGGGGCAAGTCCTCCCACGGCGTATCGGCGCTTACCTTAAAGTGTTTACAGACCGCAGCAAAAATCTGCGGGTAGTAGTTCGAATTGCCAAACAGGCTACCAAAGACTCCGTCGGCAATGGACTTCGAGGGGTCCTCGATCAGTGCCTCGGCATCAACGGTTTTCTTAAAGCCCAGGCCGTCGCACTCAGGACATGCGCCATAGGGAGCGTTAAACGAGAAATCACGCGGCTGAAGATCGTCAATGGAGTGTCCATGCTCCGGGCACGCCAAGGCCAACGAATACTCCAGCAGCTCGCCCTCGGTCCCCTCGGGAGCATCACGATCGGGCAGCATGTACACATTTACATTGCCGTGAGCCAGCGCGGTCGCCTGCTCAACGGACTCGGCGATACGGCCCAGAGAGTTCTCACGGATCACGATGCGATCGACCACGACCTCGATATCGTGCTTGAACTTCTTGTCCAGATCGATTGGATCGTCGAGCGAGCGCACTTCACCGTCGACACGCACGCGGCTAAAGCCCTCGGCGCGAAGGTCCTCAAACAGTTTGGTGTACTCGCCTTTTCGCCCGCGCACCACCGGTGCCAGCACAAACGCGCGGCGACCCTCCCCCGCCGCCAAGACCTTGTCGGCAACCTGGTCGGTCGTCTGGCGCTCAATGACGCGGCCGCATTCGGGACAGTGCGGGGTGCCCACACGGGCGAACAGCAGGCGCAGATAGTCATAAATCTCGGTTACGGTGCCAACCGTCGAGCGAGGGTTTTTAGACGTCGTCTTTTGGTCAATCGACACCGCCGGCGAAAGGCCGTCGATTGAATCCAAGTCGGGTTTGTCCATCTGGCCCAAGAACTGGCGCGCATAGCTCGAAAGGCTCTCGACGTATCGACGCTGGCCCTCGGCATAGATAGTGTCAAATGCCAGCGAGCTCTTGCCCGAGCCAGAAAGACCGGTAATGACCACGAGTTGGTCACGCGGAATGGAAACATCGATATCACGGAGGTTGTGCTCACGAGCGCCGCGAATAACGATAGAAGAATCAGACATGGAAGCTCCTTGCCTCCTATTGCATCGAATCATACTGCCGATGAGTTTAGCGCACTCGACGCGCACAGATGTTCGTAATACAAGATTCGCAGACCTTTAGCTTTGCGTATCGGGCGCTTTGTTTCTCGAAATGCCGTGGAAAGGTTACAGTAATCAAATACTGAACTTAATTTGCTGTAACAGAGGAACGTCCATGACCGAAGATATCCCCCTTGAAATCACTTCGAGCGACATGGCCAATCTGCCCATATTCATCGCCGTCCTTATCGTGGCCACCGTCGTCGTGCGCGTGTATTTTTCAATCAAACACAATGAAAAGCCGCCCATTGCCCGCGTCTTTTGGTGCGCGACGCTCCTCATCCCGCTCGGCATGGTAGCTGCATGGATTACGAATCAATTGCTCGTAAATGAGGGCAGTTCCCTATGGGTCCTTTCTTATTCGGCGCTCGGTGCTGCCGCCGTCATACTTCTTGTCGAGCCCTTGGTTTCGGGACTTATCGACCAAACCGATCTTGCGACGGGAACGGTTGCCTGTATTTGCCGTGACATCCTTGTCATCGCCGCTGTTTCAGCACTCTCGTTCGTTTCACTCGAAATTGCCTGCAATGAAACGTTCTATCGCATTCCCACCAACTCATTCGGGTTTTCCGTCGGGCTGCTCGCGACGGTTCTGCTCTCCCTTTATTTGCTGGGACAGCGTCATGGAGGCGTCATGGTCCTCGTGCCCGTCGTCTGTTGCATCCTTGGCATTGCCGAGCACTTCGTCATAACGTTTAAAGGCGAGGCCATCCTGCCAAGCGATATCTTGGCCCTTGGCACCGCAATGGAAGTGAGTGAGGGATACGAGTTTACCTTTACCGCCGGAATCGTAACCTCTCTAGCCCTGCTAGAGATTTCCCTGGGGCTTCTTTCGCTTATCCGACCGCGAAAGCTCCGTACGCCCACCCATGTCTTCCCCGCAATCGCCGCTAACCTCTGCGCTTTTCTGCTAGTGACCGTTGTGGGGCTCTCGGGCTTTTCCAGCATCGACTTGGAGCAGGCGCTGAATTTTGGATTTGACCGTTGGCAGCCCATCACCACGTATGCGTCTCAGGGTTTTATCACTTCGTTCACCGAAATGGTCAACGAGTTGCCCATTGAGAAGCCCGAAGACTATACGCCCGATGAGGCGCAGAGCATCGAGCAGGAGCTCGCCGCCACCTACGACAGCACGTATGGCTCGAGCGAGCAGCGCGCGGCGGTCGTTGCCCAGTTCAATGAAATCAAGCCGACGATTGTTGCCGTCATGAACGAGAGTTTTAGCGACCTTTCGTGCTTTGAGCAGCTCCAGGCGGCCGGGTACACCGGCCCCGCATTCTACAACTCGCTTCCCGACACGCTTGTTCGCGGCACCATGTTCGCTTCGGTCGCCGGTGGCGGAACGGCGAACTCCGAATTCGAATTTTTGACCGGAGCGACAACGGCCTTTGTCGGATTAGGCAAAATCCCCTATCAGCTGTATCAGATGAATGACGTCAACAGCCTGGCAAAGGACCTTAAAGAGCTTGGGTATACCGCTACCGCTATGCACCCGCAAAACCCCGTCAACTACCATCGAGATAAAATCTATCAGCAGCTGGGCTTTGGAGACTTTCTTTCAATCGGCGATTTCGAAGGTGCGCCCTGCTACCATGCCGGCGTATGCGACTACGCCACCTACGACAAGATACTCGACCTGCTTAGAACCGACGAAGCCCCGCAGTTCATCTTTGACGTCACGATGCAAAATCACGGCGGCTACGACTATGGCACCGTTCCCGCCGAGGAGCTGACAAACTATTGGGTCGAGGGAGCCAGCGAGGGCGCCAATAGCGCGCTCAACACCTATCTTACCTGCATCAACGCATCCGACCGGGACCTCGATTACTTTATCAACGAGCTCCGCAATATCGGAAGACCGGTTGTTCTTGTCTTTTTTGGCGACCATCAGCCGAGCGCCGCAACGACTCTCAACGACGAGCTGTACCCTCAGGAAGATACGGCAAGCCACGCTTTCCGTATCTATCAGTCGACCTATTTCGTCTGGGCTAACTATGAAATCGCTGGCAATACCGAGCTCAACGTCTACGACACCGTCGGGGCAAACGAGATTGCAGCCATTACCCTTAATAAGATCGGCGCCCCGCTCACCGACTATCAAAAGGCTCTGCTTGCAACAAGGTCAGATGTGCCCACCATCAATGTCGCCGGCTATCTTGGTGCCGACGGGCTGCGCTACGACTTGGAATCTGAAGACAGCCCATACGCCTCGACGATCGACAAGCTGCAGCGCATGCAATACCTCGAGTTCGCCAGCAAAGTTCAGTAAGCCCGCTCATTCGCTTGGGCCCATCGTATTGCAAGCACGCTCGGCCCAAATGCATCACAAATGACTCCCGCTCGCAAACGAGGGTACAATGACGCTCGTGTCACATCACGGGGCCCCGGCCCCAACATATACAAAGGAGTCATACATGGGTTGCGAGCACGCACAGGCCGCCGGCGGACAAACGTCACCGTCGCAATTTGAGGAGAACACGCTGTCCGAGGTCAAACGCGTCATCGCCGTGCTTTCCGGCAAGGGCGGTGTCGGCAAGTCGTTTGTCACCGGTGCCATCGCCACCGAGCTTGCCCGTCACGGCCACAAGGTCGGCGTCCTCGATGCCGACATCACCGGTCCCTCTATCCCCAAGATGTTCGGTATGAGCGGACGCCACGTCCATGCCCTTGGCAACCTTATGCTGCCCGAAATCTCCGAGCACGGCGTTAAGGTCATGAGCTCCAACCTGCTGCTCCAAAACGAGACCGACCCCGTCCTTTGGCGCGGTCCGGTCATCGCAGGCGCCATTAGGCAGTTCTGGAGCGAGACCTCGTGGGGCCCCATCGACTACCTGCTGGTCGACATGCCTCCGGGAACAGGCGACGTCGCGCTCACCGTCTTCCAGTCGCTGCCCGTCGACGGCATCGTCATCGTCACGAGCCCGCAGGATCTGGTCTCGATG
Source organism: Collinsella sp. LCP19S3_B6 (assembly GCF_052121815.1). Classification (NCBI taxonomy): domain Bacteria; kingdom Bacillati; phylum Actinomycetota; class Coriobacteriia; order Coriobacteriales; family Coriobacteriaceae; genus Collinsella; species Collinsella sp. LCP19S3_B6. The sequence continues at coordinate 7,151 of NZ_JBQKDN010000017.1, read as the reverse complement.
ATCGTCGCCAAGGCGGTTAACATGGCCGAGAAGATGAACGTCCCCATTCTGGGCATTGTCGAGAACATGAGCTATATTGAGTGCCCCGACTGCGGCAAGAAGATCGAGGTCTTTGGCAAGAGCAAGCTTCCCGAGGTCGCAGAGCGCTATAACCTCGACATCTTGGGCCAGCTTCCCATTAATCCAGCACTCGCCGAGGCCTGCGATAAGGGCGAGGTCGAGACCGCGCTGCCCGACGGCATGTTGCCCCAGGCCGTCTCTGCCGTCGAGGCCATTGCCCCGCACGAGACCGACGAGGCCTAAGTGAACACGAGCGCCTTCTATGACGTCCTGGTAATCGGCGGCGGGGCTTCAGGCCTCGCCGCCGCCATTACGGCCGCACGCGCTGGCAAAAGCGTCTGCATCGTTGAGCGCGATGTCGCCTGCGGCCTTAAGCTCCTTGCGACCGGCAACGGCCGCTGCAACCTCTCCAACGAATCGATTGAACCACAGCGGTATAACCACCCCGCATTCGTCGAATCCGTCATGGGCCCCCAGCCCGAACAAGAGCTTATGGGTTTCTTCTCCTCGCTGGGCATCATGACAACCTCCGAGGAAGGCCGGCTGTACCCGCGCTCCCTTCGCGCCGAATCGGTGCGCGACGCGCTTCTCAACGTTTGCGACCGCCTGGGTATCACCTTAATCTGCGGAGCCAACGTTGCCTCGGCGCACAAAGCTTCCGAAGGCTGGGCACTCCAAATAAACCGTCCAGCGCGGGCACTCAAGGCAAAAAAGCACGACGACCGAAAATCGGAGCTCCGCTCGCTTCGGAAAGCACTCGCCGATGTCCCTCGCAAGAACGAGGCCCTGGAGGCGCGCGCCGTAATTATCGCCACGGGTGGCAACCCCACCGGTATCGCCGATACGTTTAGCCTCCCCCTCACTTCGCTGCGCCCCATCCTCTGCCCCGTATCGGCAACGGTCGTCGGCGATCGGGCGGCACTCAAGACGTTGGATGGTCTGCGCGTCCGCGCCCGCTTGACGCTCACCCGTAACCATAGTGAGCTCTGGCACGAAGACGGTGAAGTACTGTTTCGAACCTTCGGTATCTCGGGCGTCGCTGTCTTCAACCTCTCCCGTCGTATCCAGCGCGGCGATACGATCCTGCTCGACGTTTTCCCCGACCTCTCTAAAGACGAGTTGCTCGATATGCTTAACCGGCGCGTTAAGCTGCTCGGCGTCTTTTCGCCCCGCAATCCCCGTTGGCTCGACGGCATGCTCGCCCCGCAACTCTCCCGCGTCGTCTGCACAGCGTTCGAGCAGTGCCATCCAGGCTCCAACGATGTCGTCCACCTGGTCTCGTTCCTCAAGCACTTTAAGTTGCTCGTCGAGGGAACAGCCGAGGAGCGCTCGGCGCAGGTCACGCGTGGTGGCGTATCTGTCGAGAGCATCTCAACACCCAGTCTACACGCGTGCAGCGTTGTCGACGCCCCGCTTTACGTCTGCGGCGAAGCGCTCGACATCGACGCCGATTGCGGAGGCTTTAACCTTGCGTGGGCCTGGATCTCGGGCATTCGCGCTGCAAGCAGCCTGTAGCCGCACAGTCTATAATCAAAAACGCATTCGGGCCGTCTGGGATACCGGACGGCCTCTTTCTTGCCTCTAAGGAGACCTCGATGATCGAAATCACCCAAGTCAACGCGTCACTCGATGAAGCCGGCGATGAAAATGCCTGCCTCATTGTTGGCAAGCGATTCGCCAAGCGCGTCCTACGTTGCAAGGACTCCGAAATCAAGTCCATCGAGCTCCACCGCAAGTCAATCGACGCTCGCAAAAAACGAGACGTCCATTTTATCCTGAGCTTTCGTGTTGAGCTGACTAGTCCCCACCTCGAGCGAGAAGCGATCGACAGCGTTGCCGAGCGTGACCGCTCGCGCGTACGCGCGATAGAAGACGATGAGCCTTCATTCCCCTCCCCCGTCTCCGACGCACCCAAAGAGCGCCCTGTCGTCGTCGGTGCCGGATGCGCCGGCCTTTTCGCCGCACTCACCCTTGCCGAAGCAGGTCTGAAGCCCTTGCTCATCGAGCGCGGCGACCCGGCATTTCGCCGCTCGCAGGCGATCGACCTCTTTCTAAAGGAGCGTATCCTCGACCCCGAGAGCAATATCCAGTTTGGTCTGGGCGGCGCGGGGACCTTCTCGGACGGCAAGCTCAATACGGGAACAAAAAATCCCGCCCATCGCCTCATCCTCGAAACCTTCGTCGAGGCGGGTGCGCCCCGCGATATTCTGTGGGATGCCAAGCCGCACATTGGCTCCGACTTCCTTCCCACGGTTGTTACCGCTATATCCCAGCGCATCGAGCAGTTCGGAGGTGTCGTCCGTTATCGAACAAAACTCGTCGACATTCGCATCGACGCGTCTGGCGCCATCACCGGTATTGATGTCCAATCGTCCCAAGACGCCGCTTACGAGCCAATTGAGACAAAGCACCTTATCCTCGCCTGCGGGCATTCTGCTCGCGATATTTTTGAACTCCTTAAGGACCACAACGTGGCCCTCGCACAAAAGACCTTTGCCATGGGCGTTCGCATCGAGCATCCGCAGCGCGACATCGACCGAGCCCAATATGGAGCCTCGGCGGGACATCCTGCCCTCGGAGCAGCCCCCTACAAACTCGTCGCCCATCTTCCCAACGGCCGCAGCGTGTTCTCGTTTTGCATGTGCCCCGGCGGGCAGGTTGTCGCCGCCTCTTCCGAGCAGGGCCACCTGTGCGTCAACGGCGCCAGCCTCAATGCCCGCGACGGCCGTAACGCAAATGCCGCCCTGCTCGTTAACGTCACGCCTGAGGACCTTCCCGACGATGACCCGCTCGCCGGCATCGAGCTCCAGCGCGCCTGCGAGGCGGCCGCCTATCGCCTGGGCGGTTCCAACTGGAACGCACCGGCACAACTCGTCGGAGATTTCCTCGCAGGACGCGCCAGCAAGGCGCCCGGAAAGGTAAAGCCCACCTATCCGCTCGGTGTGACTTGGACGGCAATTGACGAAGCCCTGCCGCAGCATATCGTCGAGTCGCTCCGCCTGGGACTTCCCCTACTCGGAAAAAAGCTACGGGGCTACGACCGCCCCGATGCCGTTCTTACCGGCGTGGAGACTCGTTCGAGCTCACCGGTCACTGTCACCCGAGACCGAACGTGCCATGCCGTATCGACCCCGGGCCTCTACCCTTGTGGTGAGGGAGCTGGATATGCCGGAGGCATCATGAGCGCGGCCACCGACGGTATCCGTTGTGCCGAAGCCCTGATCGCAGACCTCTAGCGAACGAATTCCAGCGCGCAAAAGACACAGGCCCCGAGCTCCACAGGGAACTCGGGGCCTGTTCGCTATTTCTTAAACCGTGCACCCTGGCGTTTTCTACCCGATGCGAACGTGGAACCCTTGCGGGCCTGCGAACGCAAGCGCTCGATCGTCTCGTCCTCAGACGCACCCTCGAGCATCGCCCGAATCTGAACGACAGCATCACGCAGGCGCGCCGCCTCCTCAAAGTCCATGGCGGCAGAAGCGTTACGCATATCCTCTTCCATGGTTTCGACGATCCGCACAAGCTCGTCATGCGGTAGTTCTTCCAACTGTTCCGCAAGTGTCTGCTCGGGCACCACCGTTTCCGGCACACCGCCCTCGCCCGACTCATCGGGCGTATAGAATGCACCATGGCCAAGAGAGTCGCCCTTCGAGCGTCCCTTGGAGCCCACAGTTTTTTCGGCCTCGGCAATAAAACTTGAGATGTCGTTGATGGCCTTGCGCACTGTCTTGGGCACAATGCCATGTTCTTCGTTATATGCCATCTGAATCTCGCGACGGCGCCGCGTCTCCTCGATGGCCGCTTTCATCGAATCGGTCACAACGTCTGCATACATGATGACTTCGCCATCGGCGTTACGGGCCGCACGGCCAATCGTCTGAATCAGCGAACGACGGTTGCGCAAGAAGCCTTCCTTGTCGGCATCGAGAATTGCCACCAGTGAGACCTCGGGAAGATCCAAGCCCTCGCGAAGCAGGTTGATGCCAACGAGAACATCGATCTTGCCCTCGCGCAGCGTTCGCAGGATCTCGACACGGTCCATTGTCGCCGTATCAGAGTGCATGTAATTGACCTTAATGCCCGCATCAAGTAGATGGTCGGTCAGGTCCTCGGCCATGCGCTTGGTCAACGTGGTCACCAGCACGCGCTCCTTGCGGGCAACACGCTCGCGAATCTCGTCCTCAAGATCGTCAATCTGACCGCGAACGGGACGCACGTCGATCTTGGGATCGAGCAGGCCGGTCGGACGAATAATCTGCTCCACGTCGTTTTGGCTCACCCGCAGCTCGTAGTCGCCCGGCGTTGCCGAAACATAGATGAACTGGGGGATTCTCGCCTCAAACTCATCGAAACGAAGCGGGCGATTGTCGAGCGCCGAGGGCAGGCGAAAGCCGTGCTCCACCAGGGTCACTTTACGCGAACGGTCGCCTTCATGCATGCCACGAATTTGCGGCACCGTCACATGGCTCTCGTCTATGATGCAGAGCATGTCCTTGGGAAAGTAATCGATTAGGGTAAACGGCGGCTCACCCGGCTTACGCCCGTCTAAATGGCGAGAGTAGTTCTCGATACCGTTGCAAAAACCCATGGTCTCGAGCATCTCTAAGTCATAATCGGTGCGCTGCTGCAGTCGTTGCGCTTCGAGCAGCTTATTGGTTGCCTTGAGCTCCGCCACGCGCTTCTCGCACTCTTCACTGATTGACTTCAAGGCCGCCTTGACCTTGGGCTTCTCGGTCACATAGTGCGATGCCGGCCACACGGGAATAGCCTCATACTCACGAAGCATCTCACCGGTAACCTCATCGATTTCGGCGATAAGCTCGACCTCATCGCCAAAGAACTCAAATCGCAACGGATGCTCAGCATAGGGCGGATACACATCGACAACATCACCACGCACGCGGAAGGTGCCACGCGCCAAGTCATAGTCGTTCCGGTCGTACTGAATGTCGATGAGCGCATGGATAAAGTCATCGCGCTCGAGCGGTACTTTCTTGTCGACATTCGGCGCCAGCCCCGCATAGTCCTCAGGAGAGCCGATGCCATAGATGCAGGACACCGAAGCAACGACAATCACATCGCGTCGAGAAAGCAACGAGGCGGTCGCCTGATGTCGAAGCATCTCGACTTCTTCGTTAATCGAAGCATCCTTCTCGATATACGTATCGCTTTGCGGCACATATGCCTCGGGCTGATAGTAGTCGTAGTACGAGACGAAGTAGACCACGGCGTTGTTGGGAAAGAATTCTTTGAGCTCGCTCGCAAGCTGGGCGGCGAGGGTTTTGTTGGGGGCCATGACCAGCGTTGGCTTACCGAGAGCTTCGATGGTCTTGGCCATGGTAAAGGTCTTGCCCGAGCCGGTCACGCCAAGCAAAACCTGATACCGGTCTCCGTCCCTCACACCCTGCACAAGCGACTCAATGGCCTTAGGCTGTGAACCTGCAGGCTCATAGGGAGACACGACCTCAAACGGTACCTCGGAGCCCTCAACGCCAAAACGTTTGAGCTCTCCGCCAACACGCTCAACTTCAAAATCCGCCATGGATACTCCTAACTCATACATCTGCAGTATACGCAGGCGGCAGGCATAGTCCTATACGAACCGGTCGGGATAGAGGGTCTTATAGCGAATCCAGGCATTATTGACACGAATCAAATAGGCTTGCGTTTCGGGAAAGGCAATCGCGTTATGGAGCGATGTGTTTTGCTGCGCCCACCCATCGACATTGCCCATTCCGGCATTGTAAGCAGCAATAGCGCTATCCGTCGACCCATTGAAATACGTCAACAGGTATGAGAGGTACGCGCACCCAAATTCGATATTCGAAGCGGGGTCATTCAGGTTATCGGCAGAATACTCATCCCCGTCGACAAGGCCCTTAGCGATCATATCCTGAGCGGTTTCGGGCATAAGTTGCATGAGACCTTGGGCGCCCTGGTTTGATTCCACCTCGGGATCCCAGTTTGATTCCGACTTGATGACGGCACACACCAGATACGGATCGAGATTATGCGAAATACTGGACTGCTTTACATACGCCTCATAGTCAATCGGATAGAACGGTTTAAAGAAAGCGGCGGGAGCACACGAGTAAACGAGCGAGATAAGGCCAAAGACGAAAACGACAACCAGCGGCACAAGGCGATACCACGTAAAGAAACGCGTCTTAGGCATCTGTCGTCTCCTTATCCATAGCATCCATAAGGCCATGGCGAGCAAGCCACGCGTCCAGTTGTTCAAAGAGCGAGCTGTCGCCCGCTGCGTTATCAATCACGGTCGTGGCGAGACTGCAAAGCGAAGACTCATCGGGTTGGCAAGCACAGCGAGCATCAAAATCGGATGGCTCCATACCACGGTGAATAGCGCGTTCGCGACGGACCGCTAAAGGAGCGCTAACAACCATAATTTCATCCGCAAGGCCAAAGGCGTCCTCAAAGCCAGTCGGAGCAGATACTTCGACCGCCGCAAAGGGATAGCGGGAAGACGAAACCGTACAGCAAACAGGATCGAGAATCCTCAGCGAAAGCTGCTCAACGAGAGCGGGGTGCACAATACTATTGAGCCTTGCAACCATATCGGGAGAAACAAAAGCTCGAGAAGCGAGGACGTTACGTCGAACACCGCCATCCTCGTCCAAAATATCCCAGCCAAACTCTTCAGCAAGAGCATTGACGATATCCGACCCCGGCACGTACAGCGATTTGGCAAGAACGTCTAAATCGATAAGCAGGGCTCCGCGAGATTCCAGAAAGCGGCAGGCAGTCGATTTACCCGAAGCAATATTGCCCAAAACGAAAACGGTAAACATCAAGCCCTCCCTAACGTCAATGCGAGTAATTATCGCGCAAATACAAAGCGACGGTTCAAAAAACAGCCAAACAGTAAGAGAGTCAAAGGAAGAGTCCGTTCACAAGGCACAGCTTGTATATAGCGCAAAAAGGGGGAGGCCGCGAGGCCTCCCCCTTCCCAGTCCAAGCGCACGGCTCGGTGCCGTCCACCGGTCAGCGGCGCCCTGGCCTCCCACGGGCTGGCCCCGCAGTACTCTCGGCGCGATGGGGCTTAGCTTCCGGGTTCGGAACGGGACCGGGCG